>CALWRD010000026.1 GCA_944383875.1 uncultured Clostridia bacterium
GTGTTTCCGTATCCCCGGAAAATTCCCTTATAAAAGCCTTTAATTTCTTCATAAAATAAAAAATCTCCTTTAAATTGAATATAATCTGCCGACAAGATGCCTTAAATGCACCATCGGAATATTATACTCAAAATAAAAGAGTACATCCGCTTAACACTCATCTCATCTTTCTCCTCTATGCTGAAACTAATCTCTCTGCCACCTTCGCCTCTGCCAAGGTGCGCATACAACCTAAGTTGATAATGGCATTATATCATCATATTCGGGACTTGTAAAGCCCCTTTTCGTAAAAAATGGGGCTGTCGCCCTTGAAAGAAATGCTTACATTTCTTTCAGTAGGGGTACTGACGTACCCACCAATGAAAGTAGCGACCCGTGCCTCAAGGGGCTTTGCCCCTTTCGACACTCTCGCTATACCCTCGACCGGGCAAAGCCCGTTCTGCGGATTAAAGTCTGCGACGCTTTTATATACCAGTAATTTCAATATTTCACTAAAATAATAAAGTTTATTCAAAATTTTACAGCAAATTAGGGGGGTGTTAATGCGACACCCCCAGAAAGTATTTACATTACACTCTTGATATAGTCAGCGATTTCCTGATTTTTGCAGTTAGCAAAGAAGTATTCGGAGAACTTAGCTCCCGCTATGGTCTGCTTTAAGAAGTCTTGGTCGATATTCTTAAGGATGTACATCATATCAGTGTGAGTAATTTTCTTAACCTCATCAAGGATCTTCTTGTTGCGCTGCTCGGGTACCGCCCTTTCACGTGGGTAACCCTGACCAGGCTCGCAGCCGAAAAGCTTTTCAAAGGTGTACTGAAGGTTAAGCTCAGCACCCCAGCCGAAACCCTTTGCAAATGGGAAAGCAACGGCATTGCCGTTATTGATCTGAGCAAACATATATCCGTCTGATACATCAACTATATGACCGCAAAGTACGTTAGGGAAGGAGTTAAGTGCAAGCATAGCACCCTCGCCTGTACCGCAGCCTGTAACTACAAAGTCAGCTGCGCCTGAGTTAAGCAGGATAGCAGCAAGCAGACCTGCCTGTACATATGTGAGCTGAGCCTCGTCGTCTGCATTGTACATACCGTAGTTAAATACCTCGTGTCCCATAGGCTCAACAACGCTCTTAAGTGTGTTGCAGATAAGTTCGTTCTTAGCAGCCTGACTGTTTTCGTTGATTAAAGCAATCTTCATTTTTCTTTTTCCTCCTATTTCTTTTGATAAAACTTTTACTTAAATATATCTGAAATAAGCTGGTTTGTCAAGTTATTCAACGGTGTTTATTATTTCCCCAACCTTTTCTACAACACAGCGTACCACATCTCCGCTCTTCAGGAATTTAGGCGGGTCAAAGCCCATACCTACGCCGGAAGGGGTACCTGTGGATATGATTGTACCTGCCTTAAGGGTCATACCAAGGGAAAGCTCATGTATGGCGGCGTCAATGCCCGTTATCATATCGGCTGTATTGCTGTGCTGCCTTAATTCGTCATTTACATAGCACTTAAGCTCCAGCTTAGGGGGTTTTTCAAACTCATCCGCCGTCACTATGCAGGGACCCATTATTCCGAAACCGTCAAGGCTCTTGCCGAAGTACCACTCCTTGTGTTCTATCTGCAAGTCTCTGGAGCTTACGTCATTCATAACAGTGTAGCCGAATACATAGTCAAGTGCCTCCGCCTTGGCAAGGTTTTTGCAGTCCTTTGCTATTATTACCCCCAGCTCCGCCTCGTAATCAAGGTGAGCAACCAGTCCTGTATACTTTGGAATAATGTCGCCTGTGGTCTGCATACGGTTGATACGCTTGGAAAAATATACTGCCGAATGTGTACCGCCGAAAGCTTCTCTCTTGTACTTAGCCGACTCTTGAGCATGCTCAAAGTAGTTGACGCCGATACATATTACATCCTGCTTTGGTACGGGAATAGGCGCTTCAAGCTTGATGTCGCCAAAGTTGACAGCTCCCTCTTTATCTGCAAGGGCATCAAGTTCATCAACGGATTTGCCGCTTTCAATAAGCGTGTTCATATCCGCAAAGGGCAGCGGATAAACCTTTTCCTTGTTCCATATGCCCACATATTCCTTATCATTAAGTAAATAAGTAACCAGCTTCATAGAAAAGCCTCCTTTTTATATATCAGATATTTCCTGACTAGAGTATAGCACAAAACATTGAATTTGTATCCATAGTGCCCCATATTAATTTTGCATAATATCCATATTTTTGAAGTTATAGGGGGAAAATAAAAAAATATGTATTGTCCCGAATATGGTACATACCTTTTGCTATACTTATGTTAAAGGAGGGTTACAAATGTTACAATTAGATTAAAAATTCGAAAAATGCGAAAAAATGTTTGACATATTCCCTATATAGTAGTATACTCAAACTACGGAAACTAAAAAAGTTTTTGTTTAACTCAAATTTTCTTCTGTACGAAAATTTGTTCAAGGAGGCGTTACATATGAATAATACCGGATTACTTAAAATATATTTGATTTCTGCCTTTGTATCGGTTATGCTGTTTTTACTCAGCTTTGCAATCGGCTGGAATACTCTTGACAATATGAAGGATATGTATGGAGCTACACTGCCCTTCCTTTTTACGGCTGTGCTTTCCCTTGCAGCTTTCGGTCTTACCCCTGAGGTTAAGGCGGTTAAGGGTGAGGCAAAGGACTGTGATAATGTTATAGACATAAGGTCGGCAGGCAGGCAAAGAACAGGGAGAACCGTAAGCCGCCTTAGGAAAATTTCGTAAATACAGGAAATCTTCGCTGTTATGTGTAGCGGCACTGACAGCAAAACAGCACATCAATTCAAAGGTGTGCTGTTTTTTATTAGCAAAAACGTATAGGTTTTTGCAAAACCTAAGGCTTAAATCTTTTTTTGCATTACCGCAACATAAATCTGCTATTTTTCTTTTTCTCTTAATCCCACAATGGGATTTCTACTTTTCTACGAGAAAAGTAGCAAAAAGCGCCGCTACTTTCGGAGCGCGGAGCACGACTTAGGGGCGGGAACTCCGCCCCTAAGAACCCTTATTTTGCCCCTAGGGCATTTGCGCTGATTTTCTTAACGCTGCCTGTTTTATAGGCAGCTAAAAATCTTTGCAAATGCTTTTGTTAAGCTTTTAGGATGATGTTTTTGTTAGCTTGGATTCGTTTGCCGGAAGTTTATATATTATTTTTTAGGAAAGGGGTTACTGTTAGGTTTATGAGTTTGTCCTAAGTGTTTATGTAAAACAGTTAGGAAATAGATTGCTGTTAGGATTCTAAATAGAGTTTAATTTAATATAAACAACCAAACTTATAACCTAATATCCTACCTATCAACAAAGGAAAACTACCTGACAGCAACAACCATACTTATAATTTAATATCCTACCTACAGGCAAAGGAAAACTACCTAACAAAAACAACCACTTAAAATCCCAACAAAAGCATTTGCTGTAATTTTTTAGCCGCCTATAAAACAGGCGGCGTTAAAAAAATAAGGCAAATGCCTGAACGACGAAATGTGGGTTCTTAGGGGCGGCGTTCCCGCCCCTAAGCCGTGCCCCACGCCTCGGAAAAGTGGCGCTTTTGCCTACTTTTCTCGTAGAAAAGTAGGAATCCTATTGTGGGATTAAGGGAAAAAGAAAAATCATAAACCTTTGTTGCTGGAAATAAAAAAAGTTTTTACCTTAGGTTTTACCAAAACCTATAAAATAAATCAGCCTCCCCATGGGGAACACACCCAATAGGGAGGCTGTTATAATGTCTTGCTTGACCTTGATTGATTATTGAGGGTAGTTTAAGTTTTCATCCTTCAGCTGATAAAGTACCTCATCAAGGAACTTTTTGCTTTCGTACTGAGCAAAGGTAAGATTATGGTCAAGATAATTGCCACATTCCTTTGAAGTGGT
>CALWRD010000027.1 GCA_944383875.1 uncultured Clostridia bacterium
TTAAACCACCCTCACCATCTATATATGCTTGTACTATCTGCATTTTAAATTCAAAGCTGTATTTTGCCATGAAAAAACCGACCTCCAATCGTTAAATTTTTATGTCTAACTTTTGGGGGTCGGTTCACAAATTGGAGCCTGTATAATTAGTTATTAAATACTACTTGCAACGTGTACATCTGCTTTTATAAGGTTCAGACTTCATACAATCAGGCTTATCAATGCTAAATTGCCTTTTTGAATCCATGTAATCCTTGACATAACGAAGTGCTTCGCCAAATCTCTGAAAATGAACAATTTCTCTTTCCCTAAGGAATTTAAGAGGTTCAAGAACATCCGGATCATCAGTCATCTTCATTAAATATTCATATGTGCTCCGAGCTTTTTGCTCAGCCGCCATATTTTCATATAAATCAGTTATAGGATCACCTTTAGACTGTAAATACGCCGCAGTAAACGGTACCCCTGCTGCTGAGCTTGGATAAATACCGGTACCATGGTCAACATAATAGGTGTCAAATCCTGCCTTTTTAATCTGATCTATATCTGCATCTTCTGATAATTGCAGACACATAGAGCCAATCATCTCAAGATGCGCAAGTTCTTCAGTAGCTATATCGTTTAATACAGCTTTAGCCTGGGGTGTAACCATAGCAAAGCGCTGACTGAAATATCTGAGAGATGCACCAAGCTCACCATCAGGACCACCGTATTGAGTAAGAATCAACTGAGCCAACCCCGGATTGGTTTGTTTAATCTTAACAGGAAATTCCATTTTCTTTTCATAAATATACATACATCAGCCCTCCTCAGACATTTCAAAATTAAACTTATTTTCCCAAGGCCAAGGTTCATTAAGCCAGCGATAACTTTTTCCGCCGACAGATCTGAATGAAAAAAGAGGACCGAACTTGTTTTCATATTCAGCTCTGATAGCATCCGCCTGCATTACCGTCTGATTATATTTTTCCAGTGCTTCTTCATCATCCGGATGCGTATCAAGATAAAGCTGAAGATCAACAGCCATAAAATCCAGTATAGTAAGTTGCTTTAAAAGACAATCTCTATTCATAATATCACCTCACAAATTAAGACCCGGAAATATAGTACCCTCCAAGGTGCCTTCAAGGGGCTCATACAGCGGACAAGGCTGTTGAAAGGGAACATAGGCAAATGCCAAAGTAGTAGGTTCTATTGTTTGCTCGTAGGGAATACAGTTACTATCCATAATAATCCTCCTTGCTAATGTATTAACAGTTTTCTTTTTAATAGAAACCGCCTAATCTATCATATGACCCTACGAAAAATTGGTGTGTAATATTTTTTGACAAAAAGAATAAGTGCGAGTATAATTATAGCAACATATTTAATTGGAGGAATTATTTTGACGGAAAGATTATATTATAGTGACACATATTTAAAAGAATTTGATGCCATAGTTACAAGCTGTACTCCAGCAAAAAACGGATATTACATTATTCTGGATGCCACAGCTTTTTATCCGGAAGGAGGCGGACAACCTTGTGATATAGGTACCCTGAACGGCAATATTCACATATCAGACGTACAGGAAAAAGATAATGAAGTTGTTCACCTGGCTGACAAAGAAATTCCGGTCGGAACAAAAGTTCATGGAGTTATTGACTGGAATCGTCGTTTTGATTTGATGCAGCAGCATTCGGGAGAACATATTGTAAGCGGATTTATACATGCAAAATATGGATACAACAATGTAGGTTTTCATATGGGCAGTGACGTTATTACAGTAGATCTTGACGGTGAGCTTAATATTGAGCAGTTAGCCGAAATCGAAATAAAAGTAAACGATTTTATTTGGCAAAACGTTGCTTCCGAAGAACTCCATCCTTCCACCGAAGAACTTAAAGAACTCGATTACCGCAGTAAAAAAGAATTAACAGGCGATGTCAGGATAATACGTTTTCCCGGCGGAGATACATGTGCTTGCTGTGGTCTGCATGTCAGACAAACAGGTGAAATAGGATTGGTTAAACTGCTTTCATGTCAAAAATTTCATAACGGTGTACGTATTGAAATGCTTTACGGGAAAAGAGCTATGGAATATTTAAATACAGTTAACAAAGAGAATAATACAATCTCTACACTCCTTTCCGCAAAAGTCAGAGAAACATCTAAAGCCGTTGAAAGACTGCTAAACGAAAATCAAAACCTTAAATCAAAAATAGTTGAGGTTGAAAATCAAATATTAAATGATATTGCAAGTCAATATATTAATCGTGACTTTGTTCTCATTAATAAAAACGGACTTACTCCTGACAATATCAGAAAACTCACCGCCCTGCTTATTGAACAAAATGATTGCATATGCACCGTATTCTCCGGTAACGATGAAGAGGGTTACAAATACGCAATAGGGCAAAAAAACGGAAATCTTAAGGAACTTACTAAACAGCTTAACACAGAACTTAACGGGCGAGGCGGCGGCAAACCGTTTTTTGTACAAGGCTCCGTTAATTGCAGATATGATGATATTAAAAGTTTTTTTGGCAATTTTATTTAATTCTGCTATAAATATATTGACTTTTTTGGTAAAAAGAGTTAATATGACCTTGTACAAAATAATGCCTAAGAGACATCTAAGGCACATAATATAATTTAGGAGGATTTTCAAATGAAGAAGATTGCTAAAGTATTAATGGGTGTTATGGTTTTAACTGCTCTTATCGGTGTTGTAGGTTGCAGCAGCAGCTCTGATGCTACTACAGATACTGAAGTTACTACTACAGCTAATGCTTAATCAAGTTGAGTAAGAGCGAAATATGAAAAGACGTTTTCTGTGCAGAAAACGTCTTTTTTTCTTTATGCCTTTACAAATATGTATTTTATTGATAATATATAGACATACTTAATGTATACAAACGGAGGTAGGTTATGAAAAAATATATATTACTCCCATTATTGTTAATCACACTGACAGGATGCAATGCTGGAAATGACAAAGGCAGCAGCGAAAATGAACTTGTCGTTGAAGAACAGACTGAATATACAACAGTAGAGGGTCAGGCAGACAGTATATCCGGTATGGCAGAAGATAATTATATTAACTACAACGAAGTATGTTCCAATATTACTATAGATGAAAAAACATATTCAATGCCTTTTACATTTGATGATATGGAAGGATTCAGCACAGCTGATGCACAGCCCTCTAATAACAGCGGCTACTACATTGCTTCCTTAAAAAACGAAGAAGGCAAAATGCTTACCGTTGAAATAAAGGACACTGAAGATGATCCGGATTCTCTTGATGATGAACCTATAACAAGTATAATGGCAACAGCTTATGTTTTTGATGAAGAAGGAAACTATTATTATGATGAATTGGAAGAACAGTCGGTAGATATCAGCTTTAACGGTGTTAAACTGGGTATGACATTGGAAGAATTACAGCAGGCTTGGGGTGGCGCAGATATGTATCAGCCACGTGATTATGAAGGCACTGCCTACACATATATGTCTGCGGATAAAAAAATGCAGGTTCAAGTTATGATTGATTCCGAAAACCATATTTACAGTATAGTGCTTGTAAATCATAGAATTTAATTTTTAATTTTATAAACGCTCTATATACTTTTTCAAGTAATAAACTCTGTTTAAGATATTTGATTTAACAACAAACTAAGTAATGATATTCAATTTTATTCCAATGATATATAAATATAACTGATAACCGTAATATTGGAGGGTAAAATATTGGCAGATGATAATAAAAAAACAGTTGAATTTCCACAAAAGAAAAAGTCGAAGCTGCCAATACTTATAACTGTAATTATATTGGTATTGGCAGCAATAATCTTGCTTATACTTCTGAGCAGAAACAGACAGGTTGATATGACCAATGATACATTAATTGCTTCACTGGACTATGAACTTAGCAGTAAAGCTGATTTTTATACTTATGAGGATAAAATATATTATGCAACAAAAGACGGAATGCAGTTAATCAATGAGAGCGGCAACAGCGAATGGTCTGACAGTTATACAATGATTTCACCAGTTCTTATCGGTGACAAAAATATTGCTGCTGTTGCGGAAGATAATGGAACCACCGTAAGATTGTATAATGAAAACGGATTATTATATAATGTAAGTTTTAACGAAACGGTACTAACTTTTGCAATCAACAGTGCAGGGTATTTGGGAACCGTAAACAAAAACGGCAGCGACTACAGCCTGTCAATATACGATGAAAGCGGAACTGTTGTGTTTGGAGCCAGCTTTCCGGCAGACGACGGTATACCTACCTGTATAGATATATCCGACGACGGACGAATGTTTAGTGTAGGATTTATAAAAACAAGCGGCATTAACATAGAAAGCAATATTTTATTTTATTACATAAACAGCAACGATGTCCAAAGTGTTGAAAACAGCGATGGTATGTTTGCTTCCGTAGTAAGTGAAGATTGTATACCTGTTATACTCAGATTTACTTCTGATAGTCGTTGCATTGCTGTTACAGATGACAGAGCACTTTTTATTAATCCAACTGCATCCGAAGATAATCGCACTGTTGAAGTTCCACTTGGTAACAGGCTTAAAGCCGTATGTGTAAATGGAGACGATACGCTTGCAATGGCTATGGGTGAACAAATTCTCAATGCCGACAATCAACTGGCTGAAAACACCGTAGTATGGTATAATTCCAACGGAGGCAAAATAAATGAATATACACCGGATAAGGAGATAACCTCCTTATTCCCCGGCATAGATATGACTGTACTGGCAATGGACAGGAATTTTGAAGCATACAACACAAAGGGGCAAAGTGTATGGACCTATAGGGCAATTCAAGATACCACTAAAGTCCTCCCTTTTAACGGAAGTGATAAAATGCTTGTGGTGACACCTATGCGTGCTATGATTGCCAAGGTAGGCAGAGGAAACAGTCTGATTGAAATAGAAACTGAAACTTCGGACGAAAGAATTGAAGAGACAACCTCTCAAACACAAGCAGAAACGCAAGTTGAAAATCAAAGTGAAATACAGAGTGAATCACAAACCGAATTTGAGACAGAAACTCAGATAGAAACAACCACTGAGCAAAATACACAGTCTGAAGAGACTGAGTAGGAAGGATAAATTCATGAATATTTCAAATATAGCTGATATAATTGTAATATTAATACTGTTTGCGGGGCTGCTATGGGGTGCTAAAAGCGGACTTGTTAAAATGCTTACAAGGGTAGTATACAGTGTTGCCTCCTTTGGAGCATCCCTGCTGTTGTATCCTATTATCTCTAAATTTATAAGAAATACTCCGATTTTTACATTGCTGAAAGAAAAATTAATCACCACTCTTGGACTTGAAACTGCTATAAACAGTTACACAAAGCAGCAGGAAGTAGGTGTAATCAATTCCCTTAACTTGCCGGATATACTGAAAAGCAAGTTACTGGAAAATAACAACTCCGTTATTTACGACTTGGTGAATGCAGACAGTCTTGTTGACTACATAGCAGGATTTATGGCAAATATGATTATTAACCTTGTGCTTGTATGGTTATTATTTGCAATTTTTTTAATACTGCTAAAAATTATACTCAGCGGCATAGAGCTGATAGCAAAACTGCCTGTAATAAATGGTGTCAATAGAATCGGCGGTGCAATAGCCGGAGTTGTACTCTCTACTATTATCATATGGATATGTTTTGCAGTGGTTTATATCTTTATAGCTGAACCTGCAATATACAATCTCTATGGCTATATAGAAAGTTCAACGCTGGCATCAACGTTATACAACAATAATGTTTTACTCGATCTGATATTGGAAAGGCTTTTTAGATAGCAATATGGATAAATACAATACTGTTGCAGCAGAGGCAACTTCAGAATTTACAGAAAAAAAATCCAGATTCATTTCCCATATATCTCCGGTTTCCTGCGAATCTGAAGCATTAGACTATATAGAAAAAATAAAAAAACAATATTGGGACGCCAGACACAATGTATACGCCTATATAATCGGTAACAATTCTGATTTGCAACGCTACAGTGATGACGGCGAACCGCAAGGAACAGGCGGAATACCTATGCTTGAGGTTCTTCGTGGCGAAAAACTCACAAATACCGTGGCTGTAGTAACCAGATACTTTGGCGGTACTCTCTTGGGTACGGGCGGTTTAGTCCGTGCATATACGAAAGGTGCCAAAGACGGAATAACTGCCGCAGGTATAATAACAAAAGTTCTTTATACACGCATAAATGTTACTGTAGATTACACTGCCGGCGGAAAAGTCCAGTATGCAATATTGCAGGGCGGCTATAGACTTGAAGATACAATATATACAGAAAATATTTGCTATGTTGTGTTCATAGAAAAACCTGAAAAAGATATTTTTATTAAGAATATAACAAACCTCACGGGTGGCAAAGCCAAAATTGATATCGGCGATGAAATTTGGGAAACAGAAAGGAATAAATAATATATAATATGGAACTTGCATTAACGGCAGCAAGAGAGATATCAGTAATGGTACTTATCGCTCTTGCAGGATTTGTAATATATAAAAAAGGGATTATTGATGAAAAGGGCAGCAAAGTATTGACCACACTCCTTCTCACCGTTGTAAATCCCATGATGATAATTGACGCTTATCAGGTTGAAATTGACAGCAGACTTATGAATAACTTCCTTATATCCGCAGGTCTTGCCGTAATAAGTCATCTTGTAGGTATAGTGATTTCTTTTGCAGCCGTACGCAAAGGGAAAGCCAACTACGAAATTGAACGTCTGTCTGTCGTATACTCAAATTGCGGATTTATCGGTATACCACTAATTAACGGAATCTTCGGTTCAGAAGGTGTGCTTTATCTTACCGCCTACTTAACAGTATTTAACATATGCCTTTGGACGCATGGTATTTTACAGGTAGTTGCGGGATCCGACATCAAAACTATGCTTAAAAATCTTATTTCACCTGCCATAGTTTGCTGTGTAATAGGTATAGTATTGTTCGTCTTTAAAATAAAATTACCTTCGCCTGTGGCTAAAGCCGTTGAACAGATTGGATCAATGAACTCGCCTTTAGCAATGATAATAGCAGGTACTACCATAGCAGGTGCTAACCTAAAGTCGGCACTTACAAATTTCAGAGCATATTACATAATATTTTTACGTCATTTAGCCGTACCTATTGTGTGTATATTGATCTTTGTACCGTTTGGTTTTGAAGAAATAGTGTCTGTTACTGCCGTAATTGAGGCAGCTTGCCCCATTGCAGCCTCAGGCACAATGTTTGCCATTAATTATAACAAAGACGCACACTATGCATCTGAAATATTTGCAATATCAACCTTGCTGTCAGTGGTTTCCTTACCGCTTATTATACTGTTTGCAGAATATATGATTGCAAGATTTTAACAGCAAAGCCTAAATTAAAAGTTTTATTAATCATTAAACTTGTCAGTCAAAAAAAGATTGTTGTTTCCCGTCATAAAAGTCATTATAATTTTTGTAAAAACGCTCCCCTTGAGCTCTCAAATATATTTATAGGTTCTATAATATATGGTGTGGTCGCTCCAAAACGACTACACCATTTTTAAAAAATAAAAACATAAGCTAAACGTTCATATAAATTGAAATTAAAAATCAAACAAAATACATAAAGGATTTCAGCTTATGTTCAACACTAATTATATTGCAACTTTATCAGATTTAAAAGCCTCCAATTTAACTTTTATGGAAACATTTGATGAAATTATATAGAGTTGCACACATAAGGATGTATATGATATCCTTAGCATCAACAGATACTATCATCTATAAGATGAAAGGATATTTCGGTTTTTAAATGCACTATGTCAGATATCCACCAAACATCCGGATACTTTAAAACAATACTAATTTGGCGGATTCTATAATATTTGGTGTGGTCGCCTCAAAACGACTACACCATTTTTATTAAAAAAAATAAAGACATAAGCTAAACTTTCGTGTAAAATGAAATTACCTACAAAAACGAGATACAGAAAGGATTTTAGCTTATGTCCAACACTAATTATATCGCAGAATTGTTAGATTTAAAAGACCCAAATTTCATTTTTGTAAAAGTTACTGAAGAACAGATAAAAGACTGCATGTGTAAGGT
>CALWRD010000028.1 GCA_944383875.1 uncultured Clostridia bacterium
TGAGGATACAAAGGAGGTCAATACATTGTCGGTTGGAGAGTGAATATATTGAGCTTTGTTTTTAAGGGCTTTGGTGTTAATCTGAAGCCCTCATTTTTTGTTATGTGTGTGTTGCTTGTACTGCTTGGCAAGGGCAGCGAGCTGTGTATACTTATCTTTTCGGTTACTTTGCACGAGGGGGCGCATATACTTACCGCTGCTCTTTTCGGTGTACGTGCGGAGAGTGTTACCGTTACACCCATAGGTCAGCAGGCGACGATTCAGGGACTTGAAAGAATCAGTTTTTTCAGACGTATGCTGGTGGTTATGGCAGGTCCCGGGGTAAATGCCGCTTTATGGTTTTTATTCGGCAGCAGGATAAATCTTGCGCTTTTTATATTTAATATGCTGCCTGTATATCCCCTTGACGGGGGAAGGATGCTGCATTATATTTTGGGCTATTGTCTGGGAGTGCTCAGGGCAAACAGGGTTCAAAGCTTTTTAAGTCGTGCCGTTGCAACGGCAATTTTCCTTTTGGGCTTTATTCAACCTGTGTTATATGGGTATAATGTCAGTTTGCTTTGTATAGGACTTTATCTGATTAAAATTAATAAACGTGAGTATATCAATATGACTTTTGCCTTTTACAGAAGTGTTATGTACCGCAGCGATAAAAAAGTGCTTACTGTGCGCTCTTTTATGGCAGGCGGCAATATAGGGCTTAAGACTCTTGTATATAGGCTTGGATGGGATTATTATACGGTGGTGTATGTAAGGGATCCAAAAGGCGGATGTGCAGGCAGCATAAGTGAAGAGGAACTGATAGGATACATTATGCGGAGAAACATTAATCATAGCCTGAAAGACGTGCTTAATGACAGCATTTAGGGGGTTGCATTAAAAAAAACTATAGTGTACAATAAAACCATAGGTTATAAACAATATACTGTGGAATCTAAATTTTGATTAATATGCGAAAGGTTGGTGAAAATGTGTATAATGAATTGACGTCAAAGCTTAAGGAGTCTGTTATGGCGGTTATGCCTATTGCCATACTTGTGCTCCTGGTTAATTTTGCCCTTGTGCATATCCCTATGTATAATGTTATACTGTTTTTGATATGTGTTGCAATGCTGGTGATAGGTATTGCTCTTTTCGGACTGGGTGCGGATGTTTCGATGATGATTATAGGCGAAAAGCTCGGTTCTTATATCATTAAAACAAGAAAGGTATGGTTTATTACTGTAGTTACGCTTATCATAGGTATTCTTGCCACTGTGGCAGAGCCTGATTTAAAGGTGCTTGCGGAGCAAACGCCTTTCAGCAACAATGTACTTATTTACTCTGTGGCATTGGGAGTAGGTATCTTTCTTGTAGTTGCGTTTTTCAGGATTTTGTTCCAGATAAAGCTCTCTTATCTTCTTATGGGGCTTTATATACTTGCTTTTGTGATAGCAGCGCTTATCTCTCAGGATTTTGTGCCCCTTGCCTTTGACTCCGGCGGAGTTACCACAGGTCCTATTACTGTGCCCTTTATTATGGCTCTTGGTGTGGGTCTTGCTTCTGTCAGAGGAGATAAAACGGCGGAACAGGACAGTTTCGGCTTGGTTGCGCTCTGTTCCATAGGTCCTATCCTTACGGTGCTTATACTGGGGCTTATCAGCGGTGATGCGGAAGGCAGCTACAATACAATTACCATGGAAAGCTACAACGGCATAGGTGAGGTTTTAGGTGCTGTCTTTACAGCTCTTCCCACATATATGGAGGAGGTATTGCTCGCAGTTGCACCTATACTTGTGTTTTTCCTTATCTTTAACTTTATTTTTATTAAGATGAATAAAAAGGCATTGCTTAAGATACTCATTGGTCTTTTATATACCTATGTGGGTCTTGTGCTTTTCCTTACAGGCGCCAATGTGGGGTTTATGTCAACAGGTTATTATTTTGGCTATTACATAGCGGAAAACGGTTTGGGCTGGCTGCTGATACCTCTCGGTATGCTTATGGGCTTTTTTATCGTTATGGCAGAGCCTGCGGTGCAGGTGCTTAAGCAGCAGGTAGAGGATATGACCGAGGGTGCCATCAGCGGAAAACTTATGGGATACAGCCTTTCCGTTGGTGTCGGCATAGCTGTTGGTCTGGCTATGATCAGGGTGATTACGGGCGTTTCTATCTGGTATATGATTCTGCCGGGTTATATAATTGCGCTTGTGATAACTTTCTTTGTATCACCTATATATACTGCCATTGCCTTTGACTCCGGCGGGGTTGCTTCGGGACCTATGACAGCTACTTTCCTGCTGCCCCTTGCCATGGGAGCCTGTGACGGTGTGAGCGGAAATATTATGTCGGATGCCTTCGGCATAGTTGCTATGGTAGCTATGACACCTGTTATTACCGTACAGGTGCTTGGACTTATAGCTAAGTTTAAAGCTCCCGCAAGGAAAGGGCTTGAAATTATTGCCGACAGTGATATAATTGATTTTAGCGAGTGAGGTGACCGCTATGAATAAAAATATTTATAAACTTACCCCTGATGTTGTAGTGGTTATCTGTGACTACAGTATAAGGGAAAAGCTTGCAAAGCTGCTGGGAGAGGCTCAGCTTCCCGTTTATTTTATGCTTCACGGACACGGAAGTGCAAGCTCTGAGCTGCTGGAGTATTTAGGCATAGGCGAGCCGAAAAAGTCCATTGCCATAGGTATAACGGACAGAAGTAATGTAAATAAAATATACTCCTTGCTTAATGAGGAGATCTGTATATCAAAAAAGGGCAGGGGCATAGCTTTTACAATCCCTATCAGCAGTATGAACGGGCTTTTGTACAAGGTGTGCACCGGTCAAAACCAAAACGAGGGAGGCGAAGCGCAGGTGCAATGTGATATGGAAATGATAATGACGGTTGTCAACAAGGGAGAGTTTGACACGGTTATGGAGGCGGCAAAAGCTGCAGGCGCTACGGGCGGTACTATGCTGCACGGCAGAGGTTTAGGCGGCAGTGAGGCTGAAAAATTCTTGGGTATTACTATCAATCCGGAAAAGGATATTGTTATGATACTGGTGCCTTCGCCTCAAAAACATACGGTTATGAAGGCAATCAATGAAGCGCTTACTATAGGTAAAGCGGGCAATGGCATCTGCTTTGCCCTGCCTGTAAGCAGCGCTTTTGGTCTGGCACCGGCAAAATAATACACTTGTAAACGGAGGAATGTATTATGAAGAAATATTTGAGGTTGGCAGCTGCGGCAGTTGTGCTTTCGATGGCGCTTGCAGGCTGCGGCGGTGACGATTCTTCAACTGAAACTGCCACAAGCGAAACAACTACCCAAACAGAGGAATATGAGGATCTTACCGAAAAACTTAACAATCTTTCCGATGAAATAACCAATCTTGCCGCCAAGGCGGAACCTTTGCATGAACAGGGAAAGCTTGATTCTGATAAATATGCTGCGGTTCAGCAGCTTTCCACAACACTTGCGGATATTGGCACAGAGGGCAATTCGGAAAATATGCTAAAGTATAACGAGCTTAAGAAACAGGTGGATGACCTGACTTATGACGTAAATGCAGCGGAAAATCCTCAGGGACTTGATGAAGACACCGCCCTTACAAGCCTTATGGAGTGTATAGAGGAGGCTGAACCTGTGCTTACTTCCGCTAATGAGCAGGGCAAGCTGCCTGACGACAGGCTTGCCGAGTTTGAAGCCTATAAGACGGAAGTTCAGGGCTATATTGACGGCACAACCGAGAGGGGAGATAATCTTACCGAACGGCTTGCTGAAATTCGTTCCGATATAACTACGATGGCTTCACAGGCGGAGGCGGATAACGATCTTATCGACAAGCTTATTGCATCCCCTGTGACCGTTGATGACAAGGCACATCTTGAAGAACTTATTGATAACTATCTTATGCTTCAGGATGAAGTGCAGAATAAGGTTAATGCAGGTGAGCTGGAGGAAAGTAAGCTTACTGAGCTGATGACTGCAGGGGTTAAAGTGGCAGAGCTTAAGGAAGCACTTCAAAGCGGCAATATTACCGAGGAAACCAAGGAAAGCATGACTTCCGTAAGTGCCGAACTTAAGACCTTTGCCGAAGGCATAGGCTCAAGCCTTGCAGAAAGCTTTAATTAAGTCCCTGAAGTTAAATTTATAATACGTATATGACCGACCTTTGATGATCAGAGGTCGGTTTTTTATGTGTGAAGCTTTTAATTTTTGTGCCTTAACGGGATTTAATTTACTTTCAAAGAAAAATGATGTTTTATCTTGACGAAGTTTGTCATTCAAAATATACTATATATATTACACTTAATCAGAAAAGGAAATGACAGATATGAAATTATTGCAGGAAAGAATACAACGAGACGGTACAGTTAAAGAGGGAAATGTTTTAAAGGTAGACAGTTTCCTTAATCATCAGATGGATGTGAAGCTTTTTGCAAAGATGGGTGAGGAGTGGAAAAGGCTTTTTGCGGGTCAGGATATTAACAAGATCCTTACTATAGAGGCATCGGGCATAGGCATAGCCTGTGTTGCCGCAAGCTGTTTTGATGTGGATGTGGTATTTGCAAAAAAGAGTCAGAGTCTTAATATAGACGGCGATGTTTACAGTACCAAGGTGGAAAGCTTTACACACCAAAGGGTGTATGATGTTATTGTTTCAAAGAAATTCCTTGGAAAGGACGACAGGGTGTTGATAATTGACGACTTCCTTGCAAACGGCTGTGCGGTTCTGGGGCTTATCGACCTGGTTGAAAGTGCGGGAGCTGCCCTTGTAGGTGTGGGCATTGCTGTGGAAAAGGGCTTTCAGTCGGGAGGAAGGCTTATACGTGAGCGGGGCATACACCTTGAAAGCCTTGCCATAGTAGATGAGATGAACTGTGAAACAGGTGAAATAAAATTCAGAGAACAGTAAAAAGGAGTTTATATGCGAAATATATTTAAGGACGGATCTGTTGACAATATTTATAAGCTGGATGGCAGGGTGCCTCTTTTAAACGCTGTTCCATTCGGCTTGCAGCATATATGGGCAATGTTTGTGGCTAATATAGCCCCAGTGCTTATAGTGGCGGCTGCCTGCAATCTTTCTGAAAGTGAAACTGCCTATCTTGTGCAGTGCGCCATGTTCATTGCAGGCATAGGCACAATGTTCCAGCTTTATCCTAAGTTCAGGATAGGGTCAGGTTTGCCTATTGTAATGGGTATAAGTTTTACCTTTGTATCAGTGCTGTGTGTTATCGGAGCTAACTATGGCTATCCTGCCTGTATAGGTGCTGTTATCGTCGGGGGTATATTTGAGGGAACCTTCGGTCTATTTGCCAAGTATTGGCGCAGGCTGATCTCCCCTATCGTTGCAGCCTCTGTCGTTACATCAATAGGTTTTTCACTGCTTAATGTGGGCGCCACATCCTTTGGCGGCGGCAGCGGCAGCCCGGACTTTGGTTCTTTTGAAAATTTGTTTTTAGGCTCCGTTACTCTTCTGTCGTGTATTCTTTTCAGTATTTTTGCAAAGAAGAAATGGAAGCCCCTTTCCATCTTATTCGGACTTGTAGTTGGATATATAATAGCTGTTGTTATAGGGGCAGTGGACTTTTCTTCGCTTAATGATACAAGGATTATTGCTTTCCCTAAGATACTTCCTTACAAACCTGAGTTCAATATAGGTGCTATTGTTTCAGTTGCATTGATTTACCTTGTTTCCGCTGCTGAAACAATAGGGGATACATCTGTTATATCTGCGGCGGTTTTAAAAAGACCTGCAACGGATAAGGAAATATCGGGTGCTATCACCTGTGACGGCTATATAAGTGCCCTTTCGGGTATGATAGGTGCTATACCTATTACCTCATTCAGTCAGAATATTGGCATAATCGCTGTAACAAAGGTAGTTAACCGCTTTACCATTTTTACGGGTGCCGTTATTATGATACTTGCGGGATTTTTCCCTGTGATAGGCAATGCCCTTGCTACCCTGCCTGAGGCTGTACTGGGCGGCTGTACCATTATGCTCTTTGGCAATATAGTCCTCAGTGGTATACAGATGCTTTCCGACTGCGGCTTTACTCAAAGGAATGTGACTATTGCAGCACTTTCTCTCAGTATTGGTCTTGGTTTTACACAGGTAAGTGACATTTTCTGTAATATGCCGGTTATTATACAGAATATCTTTGCCCAGAACTGTGTTGCTATCGTATTTGTGTTGGCTATTATTATGAACCTTATCCTTCCAAAGGATGAGAAAAACTGAATTATCGTTAAAAAACGGCATTTGACGGAATAAGTCAGATGCCGTTTTTGCTTTTGAACAGATAAGTACTTGTAAATAAACGACTTATCATCTGGGGAAACGAGTCGCTTTTGATGTGGCTTTACAGGGTTTAATTATACTTGGTAAGGATTCTTTCTCCGGCATCTGCAAGTATATAGAGTTTCTGAAATGCAGAAGTTATCGGTTTTTAAGCTAAAGTTTCATTATGTTGACAGCAATTGCCTTTGGGTGATAATTAGATCAGGATTTGCTTCATAAAATCATCAGGGCTTTTCGGTTGTATTTTACTGTCTGCTGTGGTACAATATACATAATAATGAAATTTTGAGGTTGACTATGGATAATAAGGCTTTAATCACACTTGAATTTAATAAAATTAAGGATATGCTGCGCTCAAAGGCGGCGTCTGCCATTGGCAAAGCTTTGATTGATGATCTGCAGCCCTCCTCCGATATTGAGGAAATAAAATTATGGCAGAGAGAAACGGCTACGGCTGTTTCCATGGTTATGAAGAAGGGATCCCTTGTGCTGGGAGGCTTGAGGGACTTGACCGACAGCATTAAGAGGGTCAATGTGGGCGGCATACTGAGCATAGACGAGCTTATTGCGGTGGGAGATTTCCTTTACTGCGCAAGGAAGGCAAAGGATTATTCCCAAAGCGAAAGCAAAAACGATGATTTTGAAACACTTATGACCTATTTCAACGGTATCATCTGCGTACCGGAGCTTGAAAGGGAGATTGAGCGCTGTATTGTTGACGGCAAGGAAATATCCGACGATGCAAGTCCCGCACTGCACAGCATACGCCGCAATATCAGGTCCGCAAATGACAGGATAAGGGATCAGCTTAACAGCATAATCCATTCCCCAACATATAAAAATATGCTTCAGGACAGTGTAATTACCATACGTAATGACCGTTACTGCGTACCCGTTAAGCAGGAGTACAAAAACAGCTTTTCTGGTATGATACACGACCAAAGCGCAACCGGGGCAACAGTCTTTATGGAGCCTATGAGTGTTGTTCAGCTTAACAACAAGATAAAGGAACTCCATTCCGAGGAAAAAAAGGAAATAGACAGGATACTTGCCAAGCTTTCCGAAAATGTATATGAGCACAGCGGTTCTATAGCAGCAGATATGGATATACTGGCAAAGCTGGACTTTATTTTTGCTAAAGCGGAGCTTGCAATCGCCATGAAGGCAACGGAGCCAAAGCTCAACACAAGGGGCTATATTAATATCAAAAAGGCAAGACATCCTTTGCTTGACAGCAAAAGCGTTGTGCCTACGGATATATATCTGGGTAAAGATTTTACCACACTGCTTATTACAGGTCCCAATACGGGCGGTAAAACGGTCAGCCTTAAGACAATAGGCTTGTTTACCCTTATGGGACAGTCGGGACTGCATATTTCGGCCTTTGACAATTCGGAATTGGCAGTGTTTGAAGAGGTCTTTGCCGATATAGGGGATGAGCAGAGCATTGAGCAAAGCTTGAGTACTTTTTCATCCCATATGAGCAATATAGTGCGCATTTTGGATAATGTTACCAACAATTCTCTTGTGCTTCTTGATGAGCTGGGAGCAGGTACCGATCCTACCGAGGGTGCGGCCCTTGCCATAGCCATTATACAGTATCTTCATGATTTGGGCGTTAGGACAGCGGTTACCACACATTACAGTGAGCTTAAGGTCTATGCTTTAACCGCTGATGGGGTTGAAAATGCCTCCTGTGAGTTTGATGTGGAGACCCTTCGTCCCACTTACCGGTTGCTTATCGGTGTGCCGGGCAAGAGTAATGCCTTTGCTATTTCCCAACGTTTGGGACTGCCTGAATATATTATCAATCAGGCAAAAGAGGTGCTAAGCCATGAGGATGTCAGGTTTGAGGATGTTATCACCGAGCTTGAAATAAGCAAAAAGGCTGTGGAGACCGAAAAGGAACGTGCCGAAGAGTACCGCAGGGAAGCACAGCGTCTGCGTTCAGAGGCGGAAAAGCAAAAGCAGAAGCTTGAAAAACAGCGTGAGCGCATACTTAACGAGGCACGTGAAGAGGCACGACGTACAGTCAGCGACGCCAAGGATGAAGCTGATGCTATTGTTAAAGAAATACGCAAACTTCA
The DNA here is from genome assembly GCA_944383875.1 of uncultured Clostridia bacterium. GTDB lineage: Bacteria > Bacillota > Clostridia > Lachnospirales > CAG-274 > CALWRD01. The sequence goes on from CALWRD010000028.1 coordinate 8,376, forward strand.
GCGTGACGGCTCTAATCTGAATAAGATAGATGACAAGCGCAGGCAGCTTAAGCAAAAGCTGACGTCTATGGAGTCCCAGTCTGTACGTTCTTCGGCAGAGCATGTTGTGCCGAAGGATCTTAAGGTGGGAGACAGGGTTTATATACATTCGCTTGGACAAAGCGGCGTTGTTACATCTCCACCGGATAATTCGGGCAATGTAATGATTAAAACAGGCATAATGAGGGTTAAAATAGGTATAGAGGATCTTTCTCTTGACAATACAAAACAGCAGCAGCCTAAACAGCAGTCAAAACGCTACAGCGGAGGTTTCAGAAATACCAAGGCAAAGGATATAAGTCCCGAGGTTGATTTAAGGGGTATGATGGCGCTTGAAGCTATAGATAAACTGGATAAGTATCTTGACGACGCTTACCTTGCGGGACTGGAAAGGGTAACGATAATACACGGTAAGGGTACAGGTGCACTGCGCAGCGCTGTACAGGAGTATCTGCGTACAAATTCTCATATTAAAAGCTACAGGGCAGGGTTATACGGTGAAGGCGAAGCCGGTGTAACCATTGCTGAGTTGAAATGAAATGAATTAAAATAAAGATAATTGATGAAAAGGGGTGTGTTTATGAGTGGCAAGCTTAAAATAATGGTGGTTGATGATGATACAAATATTGCGGAGCTTATATCCCTCTATCTTAATAAGGAGGGATATGAAACCAAGGAGGTATACAACGGACGAGAGGCACTTAATACTTTTCCCATATATGCGCCGCATTTGGTGTTGCTGGATCTTATGCTGCCTGAAGTTGACGGTTATCAGGTTTGCAGGGAAATCCGGCAAAGCTCCTCTGTGCCTATCATTATGCTGACTGCAAAGGGCGAGGTTTTTGATAAGGTGCTGGGTTTGGAGCTCGGGGCGGATGATTATATTGTTAAGCCCTTTGATGCGAGGGAGCTGGTGGCAAGGGTTAAGGCTGTGCTCAGACGGTATGAAAACCGTGATTCCGTCAGCTCCAAACAGATAGTATTTCCGAATATTACAATTAATCAGTCTACCTATATTGTTACTTATCACGGCAAGGATCTGGAGCTGCCTCCAAAGGAGTTTGAACTTCTTAACTTCCTTGCACAGCATCCCAATCAGGTTTTTACCCGTGAGCAGCTCCTGGATAAAATATGGGGTTATGAGTTTATGGGTGATACACGTACTGTGGATGTGCATATTAAGCGCATCAGGGAGAAGATGCCCTATGATGATGTCTGGAGTATTAAGACCGTATGGGGCGTAGGTTATAAGTTTGAGGTTAAGTAAAAGGCTTATATTAAAATTGCAAATTCCACGGCTGAGGTTTAAGCGGTGGAATTTGCTTTTAGAAAAAAATATTTGAAAAATGAAAAAAACAGTTGACAGATTTGTATTAATCTGATAAAATAATATTTGTCGCTGATGAAAACAGCGTAAATATTTCTTTGCAGTCGTGGCGGAATTGGCATACGCGCTAGACTAAGGATCTAGTCCGGGATAACTGGGTACGGGTTCAAGTCCCGTCGACTGCATACGCGCGAGTGGCTCAGTG
>CALWRD010000029.1 GCA_944383875.1 uncultured Clostridia bacterium
GTTAAACATTGAAAACGGTGAGAGAGATTTTAGATTTTAACCTTGTGAAGAAGTCGGACTAATGACGATACTACAGCTGGGTTATGAAATCAGCTTGACTTAAAAAGGAGGTGCGTTATGGGTTTAAACGACACACCTTCCTCCGAAAGGCTGCATATAGGCATTTTCGGAAGAAGGAATGCAGGTAAATCCAGCATTATCAATGCAATAACGGGACAAAATCTGTCTATTGTATCAGAGGTGAAGGGTACCACTACCGACCCTGTAAAAAAGACTATGGAAATGCTTCCATTAGGACCGGTAGAGATAATAGATACCCCAGGTATTGACGATGAAGGTGAGCTTGGCTCAAAACGAGTTGAAAAAAGCTATGAAATACTTAACAGAACAGATGTTGCCGTACTTGTTGCAGACGGTGAGGTGGGTCTTACAGAACAGGACACAGCACTTATTGAGGAGCTTAATGATCGTAAGCTGCCATATGTAATTGCCCTTAACAAGGCTGACCTTACGGAAAAAAGGGATAATGTCAAAAACGGTGTCTGGGTAAGCGCAAAAACAGGAGAGGGCATAGATGAGCTGAAAAAAAGCATCATTCTGGCAGCCCCTGTGGAGGATAACAAGGTAAAACCGGTGGGAGATTTAGTTTCACCAGGAGATTTTGTTATCCTTGTAGTGCCTATTGACAAGGCGGCTCCGAAGGGCAGACTCATTCTTCCTCAGCAGATGGTGATCAGGGATTTGCTGGATTCGGATGCCGTATCTGTAACCGTTAAGGAGGATGCTCTTAAAAGTATCATTGAAAGTCTGGGGGTAAAGCCTAAGCTTGTTATCACTGACAGTCAGGTTTTTGAAAGGGTGGCAAAGGATACGCCGTCGGATGTGCTTATGACTTCCTTTTCGATACTTATGGCTCGTTATAAGGGCAACCTTAAGTCTGCTGTAGAGGCGGTTAATGCAATAAAGAATCTTAAAAAAGGTGATAAAATATTAATTTCCGAGGGCTGTACTCATCACAGACAGTGTGATGATATTGGTACGGTAAAAATACCACGCTGGCTTAAAAGTTACGTGGGTGATGATGTTGAGTTTGAGTTTTCAAGCGGCATAGGTTTTCCTAAGGATTTAAGTCCATATAAGGTTGTTATCCATTGCGGCGGCTGTATGCTTAACGAAAAGGAAATGAAGTATCGTGAGCTTTGTGCAAGGCGGCAGGGTGTGCCTATGACCAACTATGGTGTATTTATAGCCTTTATTAACGGCATTTTAAAGCGCAGCCTTGAGCCATTTCCGGATTACAGGGATATGTTATAACTTTTGTTTTATATAAAATGCCGAAAAATGGTAAAAAGTAATATTTGCCCTTGAAAAAAAACTGATTAAATGATATTATTATCTAAGTCAATTATAAAGGGGAGTAGCTTGCAGCTATGCTGTAGCAGCTGCGTCAGTACGATTAATTTAATCCGCAGCTGCTTTGAATAGCCAGACTTTTATTTTTGAAATTTTTCAAAAGAAAGGAATGTTTAAGAAATGGATATTTTCTTGTCGTTGTTTGAAAATATCGGCAATGTATCATGGCAGATGGTGCTGATGTGGGTTATAGGTGCCCTTCTTATCTATCTTGCCGTAAAGAAAGAGATGGAGCCTACACTGCTTTTGCCTATGGGTTTTGGTGCAATTTTGGTCAATCTGCCTCTGTCCGGAGCAATTACACAGGGTGAAGAAATTGGACCTATAGATGTGCTTTTTAATGCCGGTATTTCAAACGGGCTTTTCCCTCTGCTCCTGTTTATCGGTATCGGTGCTATGATTGACTTTACACCTTTACTTTCAAATCCAAAGATGCTGCTTTTCGGTGCAGCGGCCCAGTTCGGTATTTTCTTTACCCTCTGTCTTGCAACACTTTGCGGTTTTGAACTTAAGGATGCGGCTTCTATAGGTATTATCGGTGCTGCCGACGGTCCTACTTCCATCTTTGTTGCTCAGTACTTTGATTCAAACTATACGGGTGCTATTATGGTTGCGGCATACTCCTATATGGCTCTTGTGCCTATCATTCAGCCCCCTGTAATAAAGCTTGTAACTACCAAAAAGGAACGCCTTATCCGTATGGAGTATAATCCACAGGCTGTTTCCAAGACTACCAAGATTCTCTTCCCTATAGTTATTACCGCAGTTGCGGGTCTTGTGGCTCCCAAGTCGGTTGCGCTTGTAGGTTTCCTTATGTTCGGTAACCTTATCAGGGAATGTGGTGTACTTAATTCGCTTTCAAAGACTGCACAAAATGAGCTTGCAAATTTGATAACCATAGTACTTGGTCTTAGTATCTCAACAAGGATGCAGGCTGATGAGTTTATTCAGGTTCAAACTCTTATGATTATGGGTCTTGGTCTGGTTGCTTTCGTATTTGATACCGTAGGCGGTGTATTGTTTGCAAAATTCCTTAACCTCTTTGTTAAGAAGAAGATTAATCCTATGGTAGGTGCGGCAGGTATTTCTGCTTTCCCTATGTCATCAAGAGTTGTAAATAAAATCGGTATAGAGGAAGATCCTCAAAACTACCTGCTTATGCATGCGGTAGGTACCAATGTTTCCGGTCAGATTGCTTCTGTTATCGCAGGCGGTCTTATAGTAACTCTTGTACCTTTGTTCCAGTGATAAGGAGGCGACAAATATGAATGTTAGCGGATTTATTGAGGTTTTACCTCTTGTAGTTTACGGTATGGTGGGTATCTTCATTGTGACCGCCGTTATCTATGCGGTTGTGTCCATCTTAAATAAGATTTTTACCCCAAAGAAGTAAATGTATTTTCAAGCTCTGTGCCAACGGTACGGAGCTTTTTTGAACATAAAAACAGGCTGCGGATACTTTTCCGCAGCCTTATTGTTTTTATACAAGCTTTACCATATGGAATGTTTTCTTACCTTTTTGAATAATTACGGTATCGTCTGTAAACAAGTCGGGGGATACTACGAAGTCGATTGCACCTACTTTCTGTTCTGCAACCTTTACGCCTCCCTGCTGAACCAATCTTCTTCCTTCGCCCCTTGACGGAATCAAACCGCATTTTTCAAGGAGTTCTATTATCTGCATACCATCACCGTATTCATCACGGCTGATTTCGGTAGTTGGTATGCTGCCAGCGGCAACGCCGCCGCCAAAGAGTGATTTTGCGACAGTTTCAGCCTTTTTAGCCTCTTCCTCACCGTGTACAAGGCTTGTAAGCTCATATGCAAGTATTTCTTTTGCCCGGTTGAGCTGACTTCCTTCCCATTTGTCCATTTCGTCTATCTGTTCAAGAGGAAGGAAAGTAAGCATCCTTAAGCACTTAAGCACATCGGCATCCGCAACGTTTCTCCAGTACTGGTAAAAGTCGTAAGGAGATGTTTTGTTTGGATCAAGCCAAACTGCACCGGACTGGGTCTTACCCATTTTTTTGCCCTCTGAGTTAAGCAGCAGGGTAATGGTCATTGCATAAGCATCTTTGCCAAGCTTACGCCTTATCAGCTCTGTGCCGCCCAGCATATTGCTCCACTGGTCATCTCCGCCGAACTGCATATTACAGCCGTATTTCTGGAACAGAGTGAAAAAGTCATAACTCTGCATTATCATATAGTTAAATTCGAGGAAGGAAAGTCCTCTTTCCATTCTTTGCTTATAGCATTCTGCCGTCAGCATTCTGTTTACGCTGAAGTGTGGACCTACCTCACGGAGCAAATCAATGTAATTAAGCTTTGTAAGCCAGTCTGCATTGTTTACCATCAATGCTTTGCCTTCGGAAAAGTCAATAAAGCGTGACATTTGCTTTTTAAAACATTCACAGTTGTGGGCAATGGTTTCTTCTGTCATCATCTGACGCATATCAGTTCTGCCGGAAGGATCGCCTATCATTGCCGTACCGCCGCCGATAAGTGCAATAGGTTTGTTTCCTGCCATTTGCAGCCTTTTCATAAGGCACAGCGCCATAAAGTGACCTACATGCAGACTGTCCGCTGTAGGGTCAAAACCAATGTAAAAAGTAGCTTTACCGTTATTGATAAGCTCCTTTATTTCTTCCTCATCCGTAAGCTGAGCCAACAGTCCACGTGCTTTTAATTCCTCAAAAATCGTCATCTTTTTCTCTCCTTTTCTAATAAAAAAGGGTATTCCAATCCCAAAGGACGGAATACCCGTGTTACCACCTTAATTCACAGCTGAAGCTGCCTCTTTCCCTTTTAACGGAGGGTTTACCCGTCAAGACTCCACGGCTGTAGCTAACCTTATCCGTGCTGTACCCCTCACACCTGCCGCAGTACTCTCTGTGTTGTAACCGAATAGGCTGTTGGCTGTTTCATTGTCCTGTGCTTTATTTTTATGGAAGAGATGATAGCATAAGTTTTTATCTTTGTCAAGGATTAATTTTCAATACTCTCCCTTAAGCTCCTTTACAAACTTGCCGACATCATCTAAATTGCCTTTTGATTCATATATTTTTCTGACTATGGCAGATCCTACGATAGCGCCGTCTGCAATTTTGTTAAATTCTTCTACATCTTCCTTTGTGGAAATGCCGAAACCTATGCATGCGGGAGTATCGGTATAACGCTTTACTTCTTTAATAAAACTGTCTATTCTTGCATCAAAGTTATTTCTCTCACCTGTAACGCCCAAGGAGGATACACAGTATACAAGCCCACGGCTGTTTTCTACCAACATTTTAATTCTGTCACCGGATGTCAGTGCGACCAGAGGAATGAGATAAAGGTTGGTATTTTCAAGTAAAGGCATAAGCTCATCGTACTCTTCATATGGAAGATCTGGGATGATCAAACCGTCAATTTCGGACTTTAAGCAGCCTTCAACAAACTTTTCTTTACCGTATCCTATTATGGAACTGTAGTATACCATACAAGCCAAGGGTACTTGGCTGTTTTTTCTTATTTTGGTTACGGTATCAAAAAAATGGGCTATTTTAAATCCTCCATTAAGTGCCCTGAGTGCCGCAGCCTGTATTACGGGTCCATCTGCCAGTGGGTCTGAGTAGGGGATTCCCAGCTCTATTATGTCTGCTCCGGCTTCTTCTAAAAGATATACAAGTTCCTCTGTTTTTTGCAGTGTATCGTCTCCTGCGCAGATATAGGGAATAAGCGCTTGCCTGCCATTTTCTTTTAAATATTTAAATTTCTTGTCTATTCTGTTCATACTCAAATCTCCTTACCCAAATATTTAGCAACCGTATGTACATCCTTATCCCCTCTGCCTGAAAGGTTGATAACAATAATTTCATCCTTGTCCATTTCAGGCACTTCCTTAACTGCCTGCGCCAGTGCGTGGGAGCTTTCTATGGCAGGCATTATGCCCTCGGTGCGGCAAAGGATTTGGAAGGCGGAAAGTGCCTCGTCATCCGTAACGGAGGTGTATCTTACTCTGCCGATATCGTGGAGGTATGCGTGTTCGGGACCAACCCCGGGATAGTCAAGTCCTGCAGAAACGGAATACACAGGCTGAATGAGTCCATCCTCGTCCTGTAAAATATAGGTTTTCATACCGTGCAGAACCCCTGTTCTGCCGCCCGCAAAGGCAGAGGCATGCTTACCTGTTTCAATACCGCTGCCTGCTGCTTCAACTCCCACAAGTTCAACCCCATTATCTTCAATAAAGGGATAAAACATACCTATGGAGTTGCTTCCGCCACCTACACAGGCATATACACGATCAGGCAGTCTGCCCTCAGCATCAAGCATTTGTGCTTTTGTTTCCTCACCGATTATCTTTTGAAAATCTCTTACCATGGTTGGGTAGGGGTGAGGACCTACGGCGGAGCCTATTATATAAAAGGTGTCCTCTGCCCTTGCAACCCACGTCCTGATTGCTTCATTGGTAGCGTCCTTAAGTGTACCTGTACCGCTTGTTACGGGAATTACTTTAGCCCCCAGCAGTTCCATTCTGAATACGTTGAGTTTTTGCCTTTCGATGTCTTCAGCACCCATATATACTTCGCACTCCATACCGAAGAGGGCAGCCACAGTAGCTGTGGCAACTCCGTGCTGACCTGCGCCGGTTTCGGCAATTACCTTTGTCTTGCCCATATGTCTTGCAAGCAGTGCCTGACCTATTGCATTGTTTATTTTATGTGCGCCTGTGTGGTTTAAGTCCTCACGCTTCAGATATACCTTAGCTCCGCCAAGTTCTTTTGTAAGCCTGTCAGCATAGTATAATACCGATGGTCTGCCGACGTATTGCTTCATATAGCGCATATATTCTTCTTTAAATTCTGCCGTTGAACAGTAATTTTTATATTCTTTTTCAAGCACTTTAAGCACTGTCATCAGTGTTTCAGGCACAAACTGTCCTCCGTATATTCCAAAATCCTTGTTAAGCTCCATTTCTATCTCCCTTTCTGAACTCTTCTATCAGTTCCTTTATTTTAAGTCCGTCTTTGTATCCGTCTGTTTCGACGGAGGAGCTTAGGTCGACAACATCAGGGCTAAGCTCTCGTATTCTTTGGTTTATATTGTCTTTGTTTATCCCGCCTGCAAGTATCAGCGTGCCACTGTAATTAAGACCTTTGAGCAGGGTTATGTCAAAAGCTTTTCCCGTCCCGCCTCTCTCAAGGGGGCTGTAGGTATCAAGCACTATGCCGTCAGCAGCAGTGAAGTCGGTAATTTTTTCAATACTTTTGCTGTCTTTAATTGAAACACTTTTCCATACCTTACCTCCAATTGCAAGGATAAAGTCATTATCTTCGCCTGAATGAAGTTGAATTATGTCGGGTTTTACTTCTGCAACAACATATTTTATTTCATCAAGGCTGTTGTCCGCAAAGACCGCTGCGGTTTTAATATCATCTCTTAATGCTGACTTTATTTCCAATGCTGTTTTTATGTCTATTCTGCGGCGGCTGTCAGCAAATACAAGCCCCGCATAGGCTATTTCGGGATACGGATTGATCAGTTCTGCATCCTTCGTCCGCCTCAGCCCGCATATTTTAATGAATATTTTCTTCATATGCCCTCCTGAACTCGGCAGCCTTTTCTGTTATATTTCCGCTTTTCATAAAGCTTTCACCCACAAGCACCGCATTTATATCTGCCTTGGCAAGGATTGCTATATCATCGGCTGTATGTATTGAGCTTTCACTTACCACAAGCTTATCCTTTGGCACAAGCTCTCTGAGATGAACAGTGGTGTAAATGTCCTCGGTAAAGTCCCAAAGATTGCGATTGTTTATGCCTATTATTTCAGCATCTGCCTTAAGTGCAATTTCCAACTCCTGAGGGTTGTGCACTTCCACAAGTGCATCCATACCCATCGCTGCGGCAAGGTCAATAAATTCGCCAAGGACACGACTGTCCTTAAGTACGGCAACTATGAGGAGCACTGCGGAGGCTCCAAGCTCTGCCGCCTCAAGTATCTGATTATGGCTTATTATAAAGTCTTTGCGTAAAAGTGGCAGCTTAACGGTTTTGTGAACTTCGGTAAGATATTTGCCGCTGCCCATAAAGTAATCTTCCTCTGTCAATACCGATATTGCATCAACGCACATTTCGTACTCTTTTGCCAGCTCTGTGGGATCAAAGTCCGCCTTTATAAGTCCTCTGGAGGGTGACGCCTTTTTTATTTCACCTATTATTGACAGTGAAGGCTTTGCAAGGACATCGTAAAAGTTTGCTCTGTCATTTTTATCTGTGACCTCATACAGTCGTTTTATATCTGGCTTATACTTTCTTTCGGCAAGCCTTATTTTCTTTTTTGCAATTATTTCATCTAAAATCATTAAAAAACCTCCCTTATTTACGGATTGTGAACATCAACAAGAAACGCATATATTGCGCCATGGAAGCCACATCCCATAAATAAGGGAGGCGTTCTCTGCTCTTCTCATCTCATCAATCTCCTAAAACTATATGCTGTGCCAACCTGTGTCGACTCACGCCGTTATTAAAATAAAAAAAGCCTTATTTCCCCATTGGAAATAAAGCCACCCAAAGGTACAATCATACCCTTCCGCTGTAACGTGCGGAACACGTTCAAGGCTAACATAAAATGCTCACCCGAAACCTCATAAGTCCATTCACCCAACGCTCACTGTCGTCTTACACCTGCCGCCGACTCTCTGAAAGGTATTGCAGAGGGTTACTACTCTTAATCAAAGGCTGTAATAATTTGACATACCGATATGATATCATATGTTTACCCATTTGTAAAGGGTAAATTGTATTTTTTGTAAATCGGTAATTATAAAAATAACGGAGACGGTGGGATTCGAACCCACGAGCCCCGGAGGACTACCTGATTTCGAGGGGCGTTAAACGGCTAAAACCCCTTATATCTCCGCACAAGTCCGTATAAAATACGTCCCGAAAGCCTGTAAAAATGGGCTTTTTTCGTATCTTGTTATTTGTGTCCGCAT
>CALWRD010000030.1 GCA_944383875.1 uncultured Clostridia bacterium
CCGTGTCGAAAAATGCACTGTAAACGGCTTTTTCCGACTCATAGCTGTCGTTTTCCCATGCGCTGCCGTCGTCAAAAGCAACACGCTTTATAACTGCCTTAATGTAGGAACCGCCTTCGCTGCCTCCCACATAGCTGTCAAGTCCGTAGTCGGAGTGGGGCTCCACAACACCGGAGTTGACCGTATGGGAGGTGCTTTCCTTAAGAGGATTGCCCTCGCTGTCAAAGTAAAGTATCTCTATGTCATAGGCAACTATGGGGGTATCGGTGTTGTTGTGTACGATTACCCTTGCGCAGCTGCCGCCGTCGATAAAGGCACGGCTTACGCTTAAGGGTACATAGTCCCTGTTGTTTTCTATTGTCGCTGTCATATCTATTGACTTGTCAAGTACATCCATCAACGCTGTGCCCTGTGTGCCTGCCGCTTTGAGCGGTTCCGCCGCAGGCTTCGGCTGCTCTCGGGTGCAGCCTGTACCTAACAGACACAGAAGGATGACGCCCGTAACTGCGCCTTTCCTTAGTTTCATTGTATATCCACCCCTTTTGATACAGTATAACCTATGTTTATACATATTGTCAAACCTTCGGTTGACTGCCATATTTTTTTATTAATCAAAGTGAAAAATACACTTATATTTGTATGATTTTCTCTGATATTGTAGAAATATCTTGATAGAATTTTAAAATGTGTTATAATCTGTATTAAGCAAAGGGGAGTATACGGCGGTTGCTTTCAGCCCTCGAAAGGGGGTGTTAATATGTCGGAAATTATTTGTTATTTAACAATTCTCTTTCTGTTAGTATTAATTATAAAAAAGTAACCGCCTATAGTTCGGAGCTATAAGCGGTTACTTCTTGGTTTTCGTGATTTTTGGTCAGGAGCAACTGCTGTTACTCCCTTTTGTGCACCGGAAAAAAGTAATCCGGACAGCCATAAGGCTGGCTTTTGCGTAGCAAAAGTGCTTTTGTGATTTTATTATATCACATTTTTATTGTATGTCAAGCAGAAACAAATACGCAGATGAATCAATCAAATTTTATAATATATCAATTTTAGGCAGTGGTTAAATCGGCTTTTCAGCCCCTATCCTCCACCTTAAGGCAGGGGATAAAGGTAACAAGTCTGTCCTTATAGGTGGTCTGCACCCCATACTTGCCCCGATAGTATTCAAGGGCAGCCTTAAAAAAGTCCTCGGTTACGCTTAGGTACTCCGCCGCCTCGTTTATACTGAGGCAGTCTGCGTCCCATGCCTCCACAAGCCCCTCAAGTCCTATCAGCTTATCGTAGGCATAGGCTCTGGCACGGAGTTCCTGCCTTGCGTTGTTCACCCCGGGAGAGGTTATATCACCCACGGTGGTTTTGTAATGTCCTATTTCCTCCGCCAGTATGCAGTTAAACTCCTTTATGCTGTCTATGTCCTTGTTAAGTACGATGTTGTTTCCAATACAAAGTCCCCGCACGGTTTTGTCCATACTGTAACGGTAAAGTTTAAGCCTGTTTTCCTCGGCTTCTTTCAAAAGCTCCAGATGTTTCAATATACATCACCTCCGGTTCTTTTCAATAAGCTTGCTTATTCGCTCCACCTCGGATTTAAGCACCTCCGGTGCCGCCTCATCCGCATGGGCTGCTATGGGACGAAGGTAAGCTTCCTCCTCTGTATTGATTATATCACTTGTATAGTACGATATTTGGGACAGTTCCCACAGTCTGAGCTGTATCTGTGCTCTGCCTCTGGGGTTAAGGGAGCGGCAGGCATCAAGGAGTCTGATTTCCTCGGGGCTTGGTTCACACCGCAGTTCGCTCCAGCCCATAATATAGGCGGGAGAGGCGTTGAACAGTTCCGAAAGCTTAATAAGGCGGTCGGGTCTTATGCTTTCGGTTTTTCCGCTTTCGTATTGAGCTATGGCAGGCTTTGATATGCCGAGGAAATCGGCAACCTCCTGCTGAGTAAGTCCCTTTTCTCTGCGCAGGGCAGCGATTTTGTTTTTCATATAAAATTCCTTTCCGTTTTATGTAAGAAAATTGTTTTGTTAATTAATTTTAACACATTGCAAATATATATACAAGAAAAAAAGAATAAAGTTAAATAATATTTAACAAAATGGTTGACATAACCGAACATTTGTGCTATTATATCCCCATAAAACAAAAAAGGGGATGATATTAATGAACAAGGAAGAAAAAAGGAAAATTAAACAGATGCTCCGACTTTGGGGCAACTATGATAAAAATCTGCGCATACAAAAGCTGAACGGAGAAGAGCTTGAAAAAATCCAAAACAGAATTAAAGATGGGTCGGACTGTGAAATTATTACCATTGAAAGTCTGCAAAAGCGTATGGCGGAGCTTAAGAAAAATGCCGATTATCATCTGTCGGTACAGGTACAGATTGAACAGATAGTTTCCAGAATGCCCTATGATATGCAGATGATACTGCGCACACGCTATGTTAAGGGGACGGACTGGGAATGCCTGCCCCTGCGGCTGCCTTTTTCCATAAGCTTAAGACAGTGTTACCGTATACATCTTAAGGCACTGGAAATACTATGGGAGGAGCTTAAAATCGGGGAAGGGGAACATCCCCTAAGTGGGTGATGCTCTGCTTTTCTACGAGAAAAGTAGGATATATACTTTTTTCTTCATATTTTTGTAACTATTTTTTTCAAATAACCCTTGCATAAGCATATACTTTTCTGCTAAACTATATATTGATGTATTTTGCACAAAAACCCAATTTTTATGATTTGAGGTGTAAACACTAATGGGTATATTTGAAAAGATATTCGGTAACTACAGCGAAAAGGAGGTTAAGCGTATCCGTCCTATTGTGGCGAAGATTAACGATCTGGAGCCGCAGTTTGAGGCGCTTAGCGATGAACAGCTCCGAGCTAAGACCGATGAGTATAAGCAAAGGCTTGCCGAGGGCGCTACTCTGGACGACCTTCTGCCCGAGGCATTTGCCACGGTGAGAGAGGCAGCTAAGCGTGTCCTTGGAATGAGGCACTTTGACGTACAGCTTATAGGCGGTATCGTACTGCATCAGGGACGTATAGCCGAGATGAAAACAGGTGAAGGTAAAACCCTTGTTTCCACCTGTCCGGCATACCTTAACGCCCTTACAGGCGACGGTGTGCATATCGTTACCGTAAATGACTACCTTGCAAAGCGTGACGCCGAGTGGATGGGTCAGGTTCACGAGTTTCTGGGTCTTAAGGTGGGTGTTATCCTCCACGATATGACCAAGACGGAACGTCAGGAGGCATATGCCTGCGACATTACCTACGGTACAAACAATGAGCTTGGTTTTGACTACCTTCGTGACAACATGGTTGTTTTTGAAAGGGATATGGTTCAGAGAGGTCTGCCTTACTGTATAATCGACGAGGTTGACTCCGTACTTATTGATGAGGCACGTACTCCTCTTATTATTTCCGGCATGGGTCAGGATTCTTCCAAGCTTTACCAGCTTGCCAATGCCTTTGTACGCACCCTTAAGCAGGGACGTATCTTAAATGAGGACGAGGCGCTCAACCCCCTTACCAGAGAGGATATTCAGGAGGAGGGCGACTTCGTGGTAGATGAAAAGGCTAAGGCTGTTTCCCTTACACAGGACGGTGTCAAGAAGGCAGAGAGGTACTTTAACCTTGAAAACCTTGCCGACCCCGAAAACCTTGCCATTCAGCACCATATAAACAATGCCCTTAAGGCTAACTATAATATGCACCTTGATAAGGATTACGTTATCAAGGACGGTGAAATCGTTATCGTCGATGAGTTTACGGGTCGTATGATGCCCGGTCGTCGTTATTCCGACGGTCTGCATCAGGCTATAGAGGCTAAGGAAGGGGTACAGGTAAACAGCGAAAGCAAAACCCTTGCCACCATTACCTTCCAGAACTTCTTCAATAAATATGCCAAAAAGGCGGGTATGACAGGTACCGCTCAGACAGAGGAAAGCGAATTCCGCCATATCTACGGTATGGACGTTGTTTGTATCCCTACCAATGTGCCTGTACAGAGAAAGGACCTTCCGGATGTTGTATACCAGACTGAGGCGGCTAAGTTCCGTGCGGTTGTAAACAGCATTAAGGAGTCCTGCGAAACAGGTCAGCCGGTACTGGTGGGTACCGTTACCATTGACAAGTCCGAGCTTTTAAGCTCCATGCTTAAAAAAGAAGGCATCAAGCATCAGGTGCTTAATGCAAAGTACCACGAAAAGGAAGCGGAAATCGTTGCCCTTGCAGGTCAGAAGGGTGCAATTACCATAGCTACCAATATGGCGGGTCGTGGTACGGATATCAAGCTGGGCGAAGGCGTTAAGGAGCTGGGTGGTCTTAAGATAATCGGTACCGAAAGACACGAGTCAAGACGTATCGACAACCAGTTAAGAGGTCGTGCCGGTCGTCAGGGTGACCCCGGTGAGTCACGTTTTTACATCTCTCTTGAGGACAACCTTATGAGGCTCTTCGGTTCCGAAAAGGTTAAAAATATGATTGCCGCCCTTGGTCTGCCCGAGGACGAGCCTATCGAGCATCCTATGCTTACAAAGGCTATCGAAAATGCCCAGAAGAAGGTTGAGGGCAACAACTTCTCAACCCGTAAGAGACTCCTTGACTATGATGAGGTTATGAATGAGCAGAGGGAGATTATCTACGGCGAGCGTCTTGAAGTGCTCAGGGGCGCTAATCTTAAGGATAAAATCCTCAATATGATTAAGTCTGTGGCTGCTCATTATGTTGATATTTATATTCAGAACGAAAATGACCCAAGCGACTGGGATTTAATCGGACTTACGGAAGCCCTTGCCCTTGAGTTCGGCGGCAGGCTCGAATGTCTCAGCCTTACCGATGAGGAAAAGGACAAGATGGGTAAGACGGAGCTTGTTGACAAGATTGCCGAGGAGGCAAGCGCTCGTTATGAGGCAAAGGAGCAGGAGTTCGGCACCGACAATATGCGTGAGCTGGAGCGTGTTATCCTTCTTAAGGTGGTAGACAGCAAGTGGATGGATCATATTGATGATATGGATCAGATGAGGCAGGGTATTCAGCTCCGTGCCTACGGACAGAGAGATCCTATCGTTGAATACAAGTTTATCTCATATGATATGTTTGATGAACTTAACAAAAATATTCAGCTTGATACCATAAAGGCGCTGTTTAATATCCGCTTCCAGGCTGCACCTCCCGAAAGAGAGCAGGTGGCTAAGCCTACCGCTACCAATAAGGATGACTCCGCATCCTCCGCACCTAAGACACGTAAGCAGCCTAAGGTGGGCAGAAATGATCCTTGCCCTTGCGGCAGTGGTCTTAAGTATAAAAATTGCTGCGGTAAAAACGAGAATTAATAAAGTGCGTAAAAGCGGACGGATGTTGTCCGCTTTTGCCCTGAATAAATATAAAAAAGGAAGTGAATTTAATGGTTTTTGAACTTGATCAGATCAAGACCGAGCTTTCGGGCTATCATAAAAATTTAGAGGAAATGGGGGACTCACTTTAACGTTGCAGAAGCACGTGAAAAAGTGAAGGAGCTGGAGGAAATCGCCGGGGATCCGGACTTCTGGAACGATATGGAAAAGGCTCAGGAGATTCTTCAGCAAACCAAGCACCTTAAAAACAAGATTGAAGGCTATGACAGTCTTTGCACCGAGTTTGAGGATATAATGACCCTTATTGAAATGGGCAATGAAATGGACGATGACTCCGTTGTGCCGGAAGTTAAGGAAATGAAGGAAAACTTCCTTGAAAAGTACGAGCATCTGCGCATTTCCACCCTCCTTACGGGTCAGTATGACAAAAACAATGCCATTGTTACCCTCCACGCCGGTGCAGGCGGTACAGAGGCGTGCGACTGGGTATCCATGCTTTACCGTATGTACAGCAAGTGGGTGGACAGAGAGGGATTCCAGTTTGAGCTTCTGGACTATCTGGACGGTGACGAGGCGGGCATAAAGTCCGTTACCTTTATGGTGAAAGGGGAAAATGCCTTCGGTTACCTTAAGTCGGAAAAGGGCATCCACCGTCTGGTGCGTATTTCACCCTTTGACTCAAGCGGCAGACGTCACACCTCATTTGCAAGCTGTGATGTTATGCCTGAGCTGGATGATACCATTGAGGTGGAGATTAACCCCGACGATATAGAGATGCAGGTGTTCCGTTCCAGCGGCGCCGGCGGTCAGCATATCAACAAGACTTCTTCGGCGGTAAGACTTATCCATCACCCTACGGGTATCGTGGTATCCTGCCAGACAGAGAGAAGTCAGCTCCAGAACAGGGAAACCTGTATGAAGATGCTTAAGGCAAAGCTCTATGAGCTTAAGCTTAAGGAACAGGGCGAACTCCTTGAGGGTATCAGGGGTGATGTTAAGGACATAAGCTGGGGCAGTCAGATACGCTCCTATGTGTTCCATCCCTACAATATGATCAAGGACCATAGGACAGGCTGTGAAACCGCCAATGTTCAGCCTGTTATGGATGGGGATCTGGACGCCTTTATCAATGCTTATCTTAAGTGGATAAACGGTCAGGATGAGGAGAATAAATAAGCATAGGTTTTTATAAAACCTAGGGTAAAAATCTTTTTTGTTTTTGAAACATATATTAATTTTCTTTTCCCTTAAATCCCATTAAGGCGTGGACAGCTGTCTGCGCCTTTTTACAATGCTGATTTTACGGTTTATAAACAGGAGTTAAGCTTAGTCATAACATAAATGATATTCTCTTTTTTATATCACAGAGATATAATAAAATAAAAAGTACAGGAGGTATGCAGGATGAAGATACGAAGATTGGCGGCGGCGGTTCTTTCCTTTGTTATGCTGGGCAGCAGTACGGTTTTTGCTCAGCTTACGGAGTCCCTTGCCGCAGATGAATACGTTACCGTAAATAAATCTGAGCTGAAGGGTTATGACAGCGGACGAGATATAGGCAAGGCGGATAATTATCAGCTTAATTTTGAAATACCCGTGTCGGAGCTTTCGGATATTCCCTTTGTGGACGGACGCTACTGTTTCAGGCTGGATATTAACAACGCAAAGTGGGATACGGTGCTTACCCAGAATGATATGGACTTCAGGGAAGATGTTTTTACGGATAATCTTTCCAATTATTATTGGGATGTGTCAAATTACACGGTGGAAGGAAAATTTGAGGAGCATTATGAAACTTCACAGTATATCAAGGCATATCAGGAAGGACGTAGATACGGCAAAAGAGCTTTATATACCTCAAACTATCCCGAAACCGTTAAATTCAACTATCCTTTGGTTTTTGACGTGGGAAGTTCAGGTCTGATTACCGTTGATGTATATGCCTATGACGGTCCCAGCGATTATTACAAGAGCGTTGACAGCGATTACAAGCTTATCGGCAGTGTTGATGTTGCCTATGTTGCGGACGGCAAGTTTAATGTAAGCTGCACAAGGAAGGAAATAGGCGCCGAAGGCACCCTTAATCCCCTTAAGTTTAATGACACTAACTATATGTCAATTCCGGAGGGTACCCAGTTTACTGTCAGCTTAAACAGCGGCTATGTCTTTACGGAGGAGCCTACCCTTACAGCCGAGGGCAAGTTTGAGGGGCTTTGTGAGCTGGAAATGGATTCAGTCAACAAAAACACTTTGCATCTGACTGTTACCGAAGATACTCCACAGGGTACAGGCAGTATTACCATAGACAATTTACAGGTCAGCGGCGGAAGGTCCAATGCACTTATTATGAGTGTAAGCGACCAACATGGCTATTCAAACAGGAATCTTAATGTGGCGTCATATAATGCAGAGCTGGATGAGGAGGAAAGCAGTGAGGAAACCACCGAGGCGGCAACCGAAACCACAATACAGACCGTGGCGGCTGAGGAAACGGTTGTGGAAATCCCTCTGGGACAAAGTTATTATACCCTTAACGGTGCACCTGTGGGTATGGACAGCCCCGCCTTTATCAACAACGGATATACCATGCTGCCTTTGCGTGCCGTTGCGGGCATTATAGGCATATCGGATATAAACTATAATGTGGAGACCAAGACAGCTGTCCTTGAATATAATGGCACAAGGCTGGAGGTTACCGCAGGTTCGGACAAAATATATATTAACGGTGTGGAAACAGCCGTTGACACCCCGGCTGTTATCAGCAACAACCGATTGTACCTGCCTATGCGTGCCACAGCCGAGGCATTCGGCTTTGATAATATTGAATTTGATTCTGTCAACAAAACAGTGAGAATAATCATTGATTAATCCGAAAGGTGCGGAGCTTGATGCCGCACCTTTTTTGCTGCTTGATTAATCGGTTTCGCTTTGATATTATAAAATAAAAAGGCGGTGTTTATATTGAAAGGAAAATTTGCATTAATACTGTCTGCGGCTATGGCTTTGCAGGGGGTATCTCCCATATTTGCTTCGGAGCTTGATACCCTTTACTACGGTATGGATAAGGCACAGTTCGAAAGCTTAAGTTACGGCTGGGAGGATGTAATGCGGGGGGAGAGGCTTAGCTTTACCGATGGGGTTCTGGCAGGCAGCATACAGGATTTTGACAGTGACGGAGAAGATGAGCTGCTTGTGCTTAAACTGGTAAATTCTCAGGGTCAGACGGATATGGGAGAAAAATATGCCGATGGGGTTTTGGAGATGTACGAGTCGGACGGCAGCCTTGCCGATACGACGGAGGGTCTGAATCTTATTAACTCTTCAACCGATGCAGGGGGACTGGAGCTTTTTACAAAGGAAAACCGTATTGCCCTTGAATGTGCAAGCCAGAACAATTCCTTTGCGGACGGTGTGCAGCAGCTTATAAAAATATACAGTTACGACGGCAGCGGGTTTACGGAGGAAGTGAGCTATGACTTTCTCGGCTCCGCAATGCTGCCGGAGGATGTTGCGGATTTGTCCGCAAAGCTTGAAAAAGTCGGTTTTGTGGGTGTCAGGGAATACCTTGGGGAAGATTCACCTGCCCTTAATCCCTATTTTACGGGTGAGGAGGGACTTAATCTTGCAAAGCTGGAGCCTTATATTGTAAGGATATGCGAAGTGCTTATTGAAAATAATAATGATGAAATTTACGGGGATGAAAGCATTATGAGCGGATATGATGATGCAGCGGAGGCTCTTGCGGACTATGCCCGTATGACTGTCAGCATTAAGGACTTCACGGAAATTTCCCCGGGCTTTGGTGTTTATGTGAACGACAGGTTGGTTGATTACGTTGATGATAGGGAAATGCTGCCGCTGAGAGCCGTTATGGAAAGGCTGGGAGCGGAGGTGGACTATGACACCAATACTAAGGAGGTGACGGTTTCATATAACGGCAACAGAGCTGAGCTTACATTCGGAAATAATGTGTTTTACTTGAATGATGAACCTGTTACCATGATGGAGACCGTATCGAATCAAGAGGGTTATACCATGGTGGGACCTGACTTTTTTAACCTTGCCTTTGGACTTGAAACAAAGCAGGGGGATAATGGTATATATATAGACAAATAATGATATTATAATATTGCCGCAGACTTTTGAACTGCGGCATTTTGTTCAGATTAAAAATTCGTAGGGCTGTAATTCGAAAATCTGTCGGGTTAAAAAGTTGAAATCTATCGGATTGAAAGTTAGGAATTAATCGGATTGGAATTGCATAATCCGTCGGATTGATGTATAATGGCTATGGGGTGATTGATTATGGATAAAAACGAATACAAGCCAAGAATTATAGATAAAAAAATAGAGGAATATTTGTCGGTATTTGGAGCGATATGTATTGAGGGTCCCAAGTGGTGCGGAAAAACATGGACTTCATCATTTCACTGCAACAGTGAAATATTTATCGGTGACCCTTCGGGAAATTTTCAAAACAGAAAGTTGGCTGAAATGTCACCTGCATTGGTATTGGAGGGCGAAACTCCAAGGCTTATTGACGAATGGCAGGAGGTTCCGCCTCTCTGGGATGCGGTCAGGTATAAAGTAGATCAGTCGGGAGAGAAGGGGCAGTTTATCCTTACCGGTTCGGCAACGCCTAATCATAAGGGAATACTCCACAGCGGCGCAGGCAGGATAGCAAGGCTTCGTATGCGACCTATGTCTTTGTATGAATCGGGGGATTCAACGGGGAGGATTTCACTTGATGAGCTTTGTCACAATGAAATGAAACCTGCAATGACAGGGGAGGTGGATTTAAGAAAAATAATCGAATATATAATAAGAGGCGGTTGGCCGGGAAACCTGTCTGTGTCTGTGGATAAGGCTGCTTTACTGGCGGAGGAATATCTGAATGCGGTTATTGATGATGATGTCTACAGAATAGACGGTATTAAAAGAGATTATTCTAAGATGCGCCTGCTCCTCAGATCCCTTGCAAGAAATGAAAGCACTACCGTAACCAATAAGACTTTGAAAAATGATATCAGGGAAAAGGACAATGAGGATATTGATGTTGAAACCGTAGCTGTTTATCTGGATATATTCAAAAGACTGTTTATTACTGATAACCAGCTGCCTTTTGCACCGTCAATACGGTCGTCGGTGCGTATAAAGCAGGCGGAAAAAAGACATTTTTCCGATCCTTCCCTTGCGGCAGTGATTTTAAAGGCAACTCCGGATAAGCTTTTAAACGACTTGGAAACCTTAGGCTTTTTGTTTGAGGCTCTTTGCGAAAGGGATTTAAAGATTTATGCTGAGTCCTTCGGCGCAGGGCTTTATCATTATCAGGATTATAATAACAATGAAATTGACGCTGTCGTTGAGTTGAAAGACGGAAATTGGTGTGCTTTTGAAATTAAGCTCGGAGCAAACCGGATAGATTCGGCAGCTGAAAACCTGATTAAGGTAAAGGGGGAAATTAAGGAAAAAGGCGGCAATCCGCCTTCGGTTTTGTGTGTGGTGTGCGGATTATCAAATGCTGCATATAAAAGAGAGGACGGAGTATATGTGGTGCCTTTGACTGCTTTAAAAAATTAATCGGGCTGGAAGTTGAAAATCCATTTTATTTTTACAACAAAAATTTGATGTTTTTTTCCTTAAATCCCTTTGTGGGATTAAGGGAAAAAGAAAACATATTTAACTTTGAATAAAAGAAAATTTTTTATCCGGTTTTTGATTTAAAAAACAATATATTATTACATTTATGATTCCAAATCGGATTGGCGATGATTTTAAAACGCAAAAAGTTGATTTTTGTTAACGGCAGTGTTATAATTAATATATTTCAAAGTAGTACGTTTACAGCGTAGTTATTCCGATTGAGGGGAAATTTTAACCAACCGGAGGGCTGAATTATGCAGAATAATAACAGTGGATTTGACCATGTGATAGGCGATGCTGTTATGGATAAGCATTATAATTTGAAAGTCGCAGATGAGTCCATCTATTCCTATCTGGGAGCAACGGCGGTGCCCCTTTTCCCAGCCTATATTTATCCCGATGACAGAAAGCTGCTTGTAAATGCCCTTGAGGCAGTTGACAACGGCGAGGGGGAAAGGTATGTTACCGTGCGCCTTAAGAGTTTTGTGGACAAGTACTGCGTGGTTATTATATTTATTAAGCAAAGCAGCATTGACCCCAAGCAGTTTTATGAGCTTAATATATACGATATAGTGTATCTGGTTAAGGAGTATGAGGATATAAAGGCTCAGCTTAAAAAGCTTAAGCTCAGCATGCAGCTTTTAAAGCCTGTGCTCCTTTTCGACTATAATCCAAAGACCGATGAGATAACGGTGTTCAGTGACAGGGATGTGGTGAGCTTTAAAGGCAGGCTTGAGGAGCTGCACAACGACCTGATGAAGAGAGGCGCTGTGGATAAGTCAAGCCTGAGCGGTGTTAATCGTCTGTTTACCTCCCTTAAGAGCGCCGATGAAGGCGTAAGCTGCACCCTTAATATGACTACCTTCAGCGACGGAAAGGAAATGAAGCCCGTTAATATAAGGACAGCCTCGGTTATGGACAAGGAGAACAATTCGGTACTATCCATAGTGGGTGTACTTTCCCCTGCAAGCGATACCTCCGCAAGTATGGATCCCCGATACATTAACTCCAACCTTGACCCCCTTACGGGGCTTTACAACAAGGCTGCCATCAAGGACCTTGCCATAGAGGCGCTTAACAGGGACCACAAGAGTGTAACATATGCTATGCTGGATCTGGACAATTTTAAAGAGGTAAACGACACCTACGGGCATATGTTCGGGGATGAGGTTATACTGAATGTTGCCCGAATCGTAAAGGACGCTGTGGGCAAAAACGGCTATGTGGGACGTGTGGGCGGCGATGAGTTTTTTGTGGTGCTGCTGGATATGGGTACGGAGCTTAATGAGCTGCGGCCTGTTATGCGTTCCATTCGTGCTCAGGTGGAGTGGGCTTACAAGGGCAGGCTGGGTGGTATCAGGCTTACCATATCCATAGGCTGTGCAAGCTATAGCAAGGATGCGGATAACTATGAGGATCTCTTTAAGCTTGCGGATCACTGTCTCTATTGTGCCAAGTCAAAGGGGCGTGACCGTTTTGTGGTATACGACAGGGAAAAGCACGGCAGTCTGGAGGACATAAAGGCTAATGACGACAAAGCAATCAAGATAGAGCGGAAGGTGTCCCAGAGGCAGAAACTGGAGTTTGTGGTGGATGCGGTAAACAGGCTGACGGATTGGAGGAAGGCTGTTATTGACTCGGTGCTCAGCCTTATGCTTAAATACTTCCTTATAAGCGAGGTTACCGTTTATGATGTCAGGAGCGGCAAGCCCGTATATTCCGCTCCCCATAAGGATGAGGAAGGTGAAAGCGTATGCAGTTACCTTGAGGATATTAAACATACCTTCAGGGAAAGCAATGTGTTTGCCTACGGGGATTATTTTAACCTTAAGATGCCATTTCCCGACTTTTTTGACTATGTTGAAAAAAATGATTACTATTCATTATATATATATGCCATAAAGGATAAGGGTGAAATTACTCACCTTGTTGCCATATATTCCAAGGGGCATTATGAAAAGTGGTCCGAGACGGATCAGAATTATTTCAGTATTATATGTAAAACCATTGGGGATAAGATATTGAATGGCTGACAGCTGCAGCCGGCAGCTTTTGCCGATGTTGTTACGCAGTGACAATTTTTTACTTTTCCCTTAAATCCCACAAAAGGGACTTCTACTTTTCTGCGAGAAAAGTAGGCAAAAGCGCCGCTACTTTCGGAGCGCTCGTGCGATTTTTTCTGAAAGAAAAAGATCGCATCCCGTAGGGATTTGAATTTATTTCATAAATTCAAACTTGCACGACTTAGGGGCAAGCCCCTAAGAACCTGTGCACCGCAAAAAAGTAATGCGGACAGCCGTAAGGCTGGCTTTTGCGCAGCAAAAGTGCTTTTCCCTTTGCCCCTAGGGCATTTGCGCTGATTTTCTTAACGCCGCCTGTTACATAGGCGGCTAAAAATCTTTGCAAATGCTTTTGTTGGGACTTTAGTTGGTTGTTTTTGTTAGGTATTTTACGTTTACCCGAAAGTATAGCTATAAAATCGTTAGGCAATTGGGTTATGTTTGTTTTGGTTTAAATATATATTTTTACATTAATTAAGGGTATAGACTGACGTGCTTATATCGTTTGGGAGATATTATGAAGGACAGTGTTTTAGCCACAATTAAAAAATACAATATGCTGAGCGAAGGAGACGGTGTTGTGGTAGGCTTATCGGGGGGTGCGGATTCGGTAAGCCTTATTGCTGTGCTCAAGGAGATTCAGCCCATATATGACCTGCGGTTATATGCTGTTCATCTCAACCACAACATCAGAGGTGAGGAGGCGGACAGGGACGAGGGATTTGTCCGTGAACTGTGCACAGACATGGGAGTGGAGCTTTTTGTGTTCAGCCGTGATGTAACTGCCGAGGCAAAGCGTCTTTCAATGACGGTGGAGGAGGCGGGCAGACGGATCAGGTACGAGCTTTTTGAAAAGGTCCTTGAGGATACAAAAAGCAGCAGGATAGCCGTTGCCCACAATATGAATGACAATGCGGAAACCCTGCTTATGCGCCTTTGCCGTGGTACGGGAGTTAAGGGGCTTGGAGGTATCCTTCCTGTGAGAGGAAACATTATCCGCCCCCTTATTGAAACAAGCAGGCAGGATATTGAGGCATACTGCAAGGAAAAGGGGCTTGGCTACTGCACCGACAGCACCAATTTAATCACCGATTACACAAGGAACAAGATAAGGCTGGAGCTTTTGCCATGGCTTAAGGAAAACCTGAATCCCTCCGTTTACGAGGCTCTTAACAAGACGGCGGTTTTTATGCGGGAGGAGGATGAGTATCTTGACACCCTTGCCGCCAAGGCTTACGAAAGCTGTAAATCGGGGGAGGGTGCATTGAGCTGCAGGCGGCTTTCAGACTGTGACCCGGTTATAAGGCGCAGGGTGATAAGGCTGTTTTTCAGGCGTTATGTGCCAAGCCTTAAGGATATTTCCGCCGAGCATATAGCCTCGGTCTGTTCCCTTATCCGAGGCAAAAGCGGAAGAAGCGTCAGTCTGCCCTATTTCCTTACCGCAAGGCGTGACTACGACAGGCTTGTGCTTGAAAAGGCTGCTCCGACGGTGGAAGGCTTTTGTTATGAACTGACCCCAAATGAGGCGGTTTATATAAAAGAAATAGATTGTTTTGCCGCTATATGCGATAAAAAAAGGAAAATTAAAGGAAATTTACTCTATACTAATTGTTTTAAATGTGATATAATAAACAATAGGCTTTATCTGCGCACCTATAAAAGCGGAGATAAAATCTATCTGAAAGGTATTAACGGCAGTAAAAAGCTTAAAAAACTCTTTGGGGAGCATGGGCTCGGCAGGGAGGAAAGATGCCGTGTTCCGCTGCTTGCCTTGGGCAGTGAGGTGCTCTGGGCAGGGGGACTTAAGACAAATGACAATTTTAAGTGCCAAGACGGCGGTGCATATTTTTACTTTTGGAGGAAGGACAGCAAATGAAAGAAACCATAAGCGTACTCATACCGGAAAAGAAAATAATTGAGCGCACGGATGAAATTGCGACGGAGCTGAGCCGTAAATATGCTGCTCTCAGGGATGGTAAACCCATAGTCGTTATTGGGGTTCTTAAGGGCTCCGTTATGTTTATGGTTGACCTTATTAAGCGTATGAGTGTGCCGGTTGAGCTGGATTTTATGGTGGTGTCAAGCTATGGAGATTCCACAAGTTCCTCCGGTCAGCTTAAGATAAAAAAGGATCTTGAAAATTCCATTCAGGATAAACACGTGCTTTTGGTGGAGGATATTATTGATTCAGGCAGAACATTGCAGTATTTGCTGAAGTATCTTAATGATAAGCATCCCGCTTCCCTTACCCTGTGTACCCTGCTTGATAAGCCGGAAAGACGGGAGTTTGACGTAAAGGTGGACTATGTGGGCTTTGAGATTCCCGATGAGTTTGTCATAGGCTATGGGCTTGATTATGCCCAACGCTACAGAAATCTGCCTTACATAGGAGTGCTTAGTTTTGAAGAATAAATGATAGGTTTTTATAAAACCTATGGAAAAAATTATTGTTGTATCCTGCAACAAGGACTTGCAGTTTTCTTTTTTACTTTAATCCCACAATGGGATTCCTACTTTTCTGCGAGAAAAGTAGGCAAAAGCGCCACTAATTTCGAAGCGTGTCGTGCGATTTTTTCTGAAAGAAAAAGATCGCATCCCTACGGGATTTGAATTTATTTTATAAATTCAAACTTGCACGGCTTAGGGGCGGGAACGCCGCCCCTAAGAACCCTCATTTCATCGTTCAGGCATTTGCACTGATTTTCTTAACGCCGCCTGTTTTATAGGCGGCTAAAAATCAGCACAAATGCTTGTGCTATAGACTTCAGCCGGATGTTTTTGTTAGGTTGGTTTTGTTTGCCCATAAGTTTACAATAAAATTGTTAGGTATATAATTTTCGCTAGTTATTTTAATTACAAAAATTAGGAGCTTTTGCTTCTTAAACACATAAAAGAATATTATTAAGGAGGAGAATATGAACAGAAAAGGTGACGGATTTAAGTCAGTCCTGATTTATATTTGTCTGTTTGTGGTGTTCCTTGCCTTTGTTGTATTTCAGCGGGGCGGTATAAACACAAGCATGCAGACGGAAGTTTACACTTACAGCTCCCTGATGTCCCAGCTTAAGTCGGGGGATATTGACAGCATTACCCTGCAAAAGGATGCGGACATCATAGATTCGGGTACCGCTACGGTGGTGCGCAACGACGGAAGAACCTACACGGTGGATATAATAAGCGTCAGTCAGTTTGTGGACCGTATCAGCGATATGGTGGAAAACGGTGATGTGGAGCTTATCACAGAGGATACCCCAAATACGGGCAACTGGATTTCGGTAATATCCACTATAGTGGTGGTGGTTATCGGCTTGCTCCTGCTCTTCTTTGTTATGCAGCAGATGCAGGGGGGCGGAGGCGGAAAGGTTATGAACTTCGGCAAAAGCAATGCCAAGCTCAATAACGACCCCAACAATAAAAAGACCTTTGCGGATGTTGCGGGACTTGACGAGGAAAAGGAAGAGGTACAGGAGATTGTCCAGTTCCTTAAAAATCCGAAGAAGTTTACCGACATCGGTGCAAGAATACCCAAGGGTGTACTGATGGTAGGACCTCCCGGTACAGGTAAGACCCTCCTTGCCAAGGCTATTGCCGGTGAGGCGGGGGTTCCCTTCTTTTCCATTTCCGGTTCAGACTTTGTGGAAATGTTCGTAGGTGTGGGTGCCTCAAGAGTAAGGGATCTCTTTGATCAGGCTAAGAAAAATTCCCCTTGTCTGGTGTTTATAGATGAGATAGACGCCGTGGGCAGGCGCAGAGGCGCAGGTCTGGGCGGCGGACACGATGAAAGGGAGCAGACGCTTAATCAGCTTCTTGTTGAAATGGATGGTTTCGGCGTCAATGAGGGCGTTATAGTTATTGCGGCTACAAACCGCCCGGATATACTTGACCCTGCTCTTTTACGTCCCGGCAGATTTGACAGACAGGTTGTTATAGGTCGTCCCGATGTCAGGGGCAGACGTGAAATACTGGAGATACATGCCAAGGGCAAAAAGCTTGCGGATGATGTTGACCTTCAGGTGATAGCTCAAACTACCCCCGGCTTTACCGGAGCCGATCTTGAAAACCTTATGAACGAGGCTGCCCTCCTTGCCGCAAGGCATAATAAGACAGCCCTTGATATGGAGGACTTAAGGGCTGCTTTCGTTAAGGTGGCTATGGGTACCGAGAAAAAGAGCCGTGTTATTTCCGATAAGGAAAAGCAGCTTACCGCCTATCATGAGGCAGGTCATGCACTTATCTATGAAAAGCTTTCGGAGCTTCAGCCTGTGCATATCGTTTCCATTATTCCCGTGGGACGTGCGGGGGGCTATACCATGCCTGTGCCCAAGGAATACTCCTGCCCTACCCTTACTTCCATGAAGCAGGAGCTTGCGGCAGCATTCGGCGGCAGGGTTGCGGAGGAGCTTGTGTTCGGTGATATTACTACGGGAGCAAGCGGCGACATCCAGCAGGCAAGTAAGCTTGCAAGGGATATGGTTACAAAGTACGGTATGAGCAAAAAGCTGGGTCCTATCCTCTTCGGTGAGGAAACGGAGGAAGTGTTCCTTGGTAAGGATATTACTCATACGAGAAATTACGGGGAAGAGGTTGCCGGACTTATCGACAGTGAGGTAAACCGCCTTATTACCGAGGCTTATGACACCGCTACCCTTGTTATTAAGGAAAATATTGACGGACTTCACAGAGCCGCTAAACTTCTCCTTGAAAAGGAAAAGATTACCGGCGAGGAGTTCAGGGCTGTTATTAATCAGCCTCCTATTGAGGATAATATGCCTAAGACTCAAGAGGTCAGTGAAAATAATAACGATGAGGAATAATAAAAAGGGTTCTATAATATTTGGTGTGGTCGCCGCAAAACGACTACACCATTTTTATTAAAAAAAATAAAGACATAAGCTAAACTTTCGTGTAAAATGAAATTACCTACAAAAACAAGATACAGAAAGGATTTTAGCTTATGTCCAACACTAATTATATCGCAGAATTGTTAGATTTAAAAGACCCAAATTTCATTTTTGTAAAAGTTACTGAAGAACA
>CALWRD010000031.1 GCA_944383875.1 uncultured Clostridia bacterium
CTTTCGCCGTCGCCTTCAAGGTATCCGTGGCTGTCGTTTGTATGGTAAATTATTACCTCGCTGCTTTCATCGGCATATACCCCCGTGACGGAAAGGGCGGATATGCTCATGCTTGCGCTGAGCAGCACAGCTATCAGTTTTTTATGCATCTTCGTTCCTCCTGTTGTATTTTTTATAAGTCTATTTTAATTTATCTCCTTGATTTTTGCAATAAAATAATCGGTAAATGCTTTAAATGACTTGTTATTGTTTTAATTAATATTACGGAAAGGTTCCGAAATCAGATTGACTTGCCCTCTTTTTATATTTCATAGTCAACACCCTTATAACCGTACTTTACTTTTGGGATAGCTGCATATTGCGGCAGTCCTCTCCCCATTTAAGAAATTTTTTTACTTTTTCCCTGTTTGATTTCAAAAATGAAATATGGTAAAGCACGTTAAGCTCGGGATCCTTCAAGGGAATAAGCTTTCTGTCAGCCCCATCGTTGCGCAGATCCATAGACAGGGTGGAGATAGTAGTCAAAAAATTAGTGGTGCGGATTAAATAATGGATAGTGTTATACTCGTTTTTTACAAGGGTGACAGGCAGCTTGTTATCTGTGATTACCTTTTCCATACGGGTAAGAAAAATCCCTCCAATTCGGGGATACAGCAGCGGCTGTGCAGGTATGTCCTTCAGAAACAGGCTGTCATACCTCAGCAGTTTGTTATCCTTGGGTACGGAAAGGAAAACCCTGTCCCTCAAAAACGGAAGGCTTTGAATATTATCCCCCGTGATTTCCTCGGGAGTAACCATCAGATCATATACCCTTTCCGTAAGGAGCCTTGCCCCTTCACCTCTCTCATACAGATCATCCCTCAGCTTTACATCGGGATAAGCAACAGAAAAACGGGGAACGCAGAACCAGCGCACCCCCGGGTCGCAAAAGGCAACGGAAAGAGTTAAGGTTCTGTCAGCCAAACTAAGAAGGTCTG
The DNA here is from genome assembly GCA_944383875.1 of uncultured Clostridia bacterium. GTDB lineage: Bacteria > Bacillota > Clostridia > Lachnospirales > CAG-274 > CALWRD01. Next base: position 978 of record CALWRD010000031.1, read on the forward strand.
CTTTCATTTGCTCTACATTCCGCAAAATATTGTTAACATAGACTAAAGCCAGTTCTCCCGTTTTGTTTAAATAAATTCGATTAGGACTTCTGTCAAAAAGCTCCACATTCAATTCCTCTTCAAATTTTTTAAGCATTGCACTCATGGCAGGCTGAGAAATATGCAGTATTTTGGCTGCCTTTGTCAGTGAACCTGTTTCGGCTATAACTTTAAAATACTCCAGCTGCGTAATGTCCATAGGTTTCCCCTCCCTATTAGCATAAATAATTAGTTATGCTCCATAAAAACTCTGTAGTGTACATAGCAAATAACTCCTGTTATACTGTAAATTGCAAGGAGATATTTATATTGTGTTCATATTATAGCATAAACGGAAGGCTAATGTAAAATATCTTCGCGAAGTAAAGTTAAATTAAACAGGAGGTACAATTATGGAATATGTAACTTTAAATAATGGTGTTAAGATGCCCATGGAGGGTTTTGGAGTTTTTCAAGTACCTGAGGCAGAGGTATGTGAACAGGCTGTAAGCGATGCCCTTAAGACAGGTTACCGCCTGATTGATACAGCTGCCGTATATTTTAACGAGGAGGCGGTAGGCGCAGCTGTCAAGAAAAGCGGAATTCCCCGTGAGGAACTGTTTATTACAACCAAGCTGTGGATTCAGGACGCCGGTTATGAAAATGCAAAGAAAGCCTTTCAAGCTTCCCTTGACAAGTTGGGACTGGACTATCTTGACCTTTACCTTATCCATCAGCCCTTCGGCGATTACTACGGTTCATGGCGTGCCATGGAGGAGCTTTACAAGGAAGGAAAGATACGTGCCATCGGCGTTTGCAACTTCTACCCTGACAGGCTTGCCGACCTGTGCGCCAATGCAGAGGTAATGCCTGCCGTCAATCAGGTGGAGCTTCATCCGTTTTTTTGCACAGGAGGGAGCGCTTAATACCATGAAAGAACTGGGAGTACAGCCTGAGGCATGGGGTCCCTTGGCTGAAGGAAATCAGGGTATATTCACTCACCCCATACTGACGGAAATCGGCAAAAAATATAACAAAACAGCGGCACAAACCGCCCTTCGCCGGAACGTGCAGCGTGGAGTTGTAATTATACCGAAGTCTGTTCACCGTGAACGTATGGAGGAAAACCTGAACATCTGGGACTTTACATTAAGCGATGAGGATATGGCTCAGATAAGCGCATTGGATCTTGGACACAGCGAGGTTATAGACCATAGCGCAGCCGAAACGGCAAAGTGGCTGAACAGCTGGAAGATACATGACTGATACAAACGGCGGCATGCAGCAACCCCTGATAAATATTTCGTTAAGATATACAGCCGGTTGTTTAAAAAATAGATTTATCTGTTTAAAAATTTGGGAATAAACAAAACTTTGGCAGATACAAAATTTATCTTTATCCTTTACCTGATTGGGTATATAATTTTTTGTAAGCTAACCCGACTGAAGTTCAGTTCGGGTTAGTTATTATAAAAAATTAAAACAGGAGGTATACTATGGTATTTTATTTTACAGGCACAGGCAACAGTCTTTACATTGCAAAGCAAATAGAGGCTGAGCCTATCAGCATACCACAGATAATAAACAAGGATAATCTTGAGTTTTCCGCCGAAAGCATAGGCATTGTCGCTCCGATATACGGTCATGAGGTTCCCCCTATGGTTAAGGAATTTATGCGGAAGGCTCGCTTCCACACCGACTATTTTTATATGATACTTACCTATGGAAACCGCCATGGCGGAGCTGCCGAGCTGGCAAAGGAGCTTTGCGATGAATGCCATATTCCCGTCAACTACATAAATGTAATTTTAATGGTGGATAACTGGCTGCCTGCCTTTGATATGGATGAACAAAGAAAAATCGACAAGAAGATTGACGAAAATTTGGATGTCATTCTCAAGGATATAAATGCGAACAGAAATATGATAGCCGAGGTTACGGATGCGGACCGTGACGCTCATCGGCAGTTTCTTGCCTATGCGGCTCAAGGTCCTGCCGACGCATGGCAGCACCTTTTATATGTAACGGATGAGTGCACCGGCTGCGGAATCTGCCAAAGGGTTTGTCCATCCGCTTCTGTCCGTGTAATTGACGGAAAGGCAGTACATATCCCCGGCAACTGCCAGACCTGCCCGGCTTGCGCCCATGCCTGTCCGCAGAAGGCGATAAAGCTTACGGTGCCCGAAAAAAATCCCAATGCCAGATTTCGTAATGAGCATATCAGCTTAAATGAGATTATAAAGGCTAATTGCACCGACAGGAATTAAAAGGAAATGTGAAAATGAAACATTTTATGAAACTTAACAGGATACCCTTTGAAATGATTGCTTCAGACAAAAAGACCATTGAGCTGCGCTTGTATGATGAAAAAAGGCAGCTTATCAAGCCCGGAGATGAGATAAAGTTTACCTGTACAGAGGATAAAGGGGAAAAACTCCTTGTAAGAGTAAAAGCCCTCCACAGGTTTGCCGACTTTAATGAGCTTTACAAAGAGATGCCCATTGAAAGCTGCGGATATGAGATTTGGGAGCTTGATAAGGCGGATCCTTCGGATATGGAAAAATACTATTCAAGGCAGCAGCAGGAAAAATATGGAGTTGTGGGCATTGAAACAGAACTTATATAAAAAAAGACTGCTCACCCCTCAGGAGTGAACAGTCATTGATTTTCTTTGTATAGGTATAGCCTTTGCAAAATTAATTACCGCAAGGTGATAGAACACGAAGTAGACCAAATCCGAGAGGAAAAGGGAGCCGTCAAAGAGATTAAAGGGGGGCAGGTCCAAAGCTGACAGGGCGATTGCCCCCAGGCATACTACAGCGCAATAGGCAATAAGGGGCTTAACGCTTTTTATTACTCCTGTTGCGGTTATTACATAGATTATTGCGGTAAGTATGTATACTAAATAGGAAAGCCAATATGCATTAAAGTCCTGTATATTTATTATTGAAACAACGGAGAACACGGCAGGCATAGCAGAGGGTATCACCAACAGCACAGCTCTTTTCTTTCCTATTATAATTGCCATCAGCAGCATAGCAAGGGGAGCGGCTGTTTGTATCAGCCAAACTATGGGATTAACAAAGTCGCCTGTCATTATTACGGAAAAAAGTACGGCAGGGTTGTTGAAATAGCCCACAAGTTCGCCTTTAGCGCTTATCTGTATTACGTAAAACTGCATAAGCAGCATAACAAGACAGAGTACTCCTCCCAGAAACACGGGCTGGGGTTCTTTCAGCAGCGGATTTTTACTTTCAGACATTATATAACCTCCCAAATACAAGAATTTATTTAATAATAACATAATTACCGTTCAATGGCAATTTTTTTTGTGCAAAACCTCAAAAATGCAGGATTAAACTTTAAATCCTGCAAAAAATCCATAAAAACACTTTGCAAAACAAACCAAAAACGGCACTTTTACAAGAAAAATCACTGCCTTGTGCATTTGCACAAAGAATTAATATATTTTTGTACTTGCATTTTTCTTTCTTGTGCACTATAATAAAACCATCTTCCGAAGGGGAGTAAAAATTCCGGAATAAAATTACTTAATCAGAAAGAATTGTTTTACTGTTGTTAAAGGGTTGTCGCATTAACAGATTGCTTTTATGCCATAAAATCTTGAAAAAGTAAATTATTTTTAATAAAACTTTAAATTAAGGGCATCTAAAAGCGTCGCAGACTTTAAACCGCAGGACGGGCTTTGCCCGTTCGAGGCTGGTCGTATTGCTACGCAATACTGCTCGCCTATGCAGCCGTAGGGTATAGCGTCAGCACTTTTGCTTGCAGCAAAAGCCGCCCAGAGGGCGGTCGCAGCTATTAGCTGCGATGCAGAGGTGTCGAAAGGGGCAAAGCCACTTGAGGCACGGGTCGCTACTTTCCATGGTGGGTACGCTAGTACCCCTACTGCAAGAAATGCAAGCATTTCTTGCAAGGGCGACAGCCCTATGTTCTTTTAAGGTTATGGGCAAAGGAGCCGAAGCTGATTATTCAGCCGAAGCTCCTTTTTTTGTTCCCTGAGAAAAAAAGGTATATTAAAAAGGAGTGCATTACTATGAAAAGATTTATTTTGGCAGCTACGCTTATTATGAGTATGATTATGACGGGTTGCGGCTCATCCGCATCCGATACCACAGAGGCAACCACAGCAGCTGCTTCATCAGGCAGCGAAGAGGCAACAGAGGGTGGGGAAACAGCCTCCGGTGAGGTCAGTGCGGCAACGCAGGCTAT
>CALWRD010000032.1 GCA_944383875.1 uncultured Clostridia bacterium
CTGCGTTGCTATCTCATTCCCCGATTTTTACAAAATACTTGACAGCTTAGCATAAAACAAAATCGGATACTCAATCAAATGGGTATCCGGTTTTTATATCAGTAAAACTTAATATCCGAAATATCAATATTGTTTTCTATCGCCAATTTTTCCAAATCATTATATTCAGGCTTGATTTTCTTTACACCATAGCCTTCGGATTTTTTGATCCTTACATCTCCGTATTGGGTATGAACCACTTCTTCACTTCTGTCAAGAACATATCTTTGGCATACAGTTTCCCTGATACCGATGGTAGAGGTATGTTTAAAAATCAATTTAACCATCTTCTCTTTGTCCTCTTGTCTGCAAATGCAGTTAAACAGCACACCCGGGCGGGATTTTTTCATACCGATAGGTATGGTAAATACATCCAAAGCTCCCGCCTCAAAAAGCCTTGCCTGAGCAAAGGAAATTCTTTCACCGGATATATCGTCCATATTACAGCTAAGCTGTACGACAGTATCTGTGCTTCCTGCGGTTTCCCCCATAAAAGCTCTTACGCAGTTAAGGGTTTCATATTCCCTTGTGCCAAAGCCATATCCCACCGCAGAAACCGACATTGTAGGCATAGCGCCGAATTTTTGTACAAAATATTTAACAAGAGCCGCTCCCGTAGGGGTGCAGAGTTCACCATTTATTTCATTGGAATAGATAGGAATACCCTTTAAAATAAATGCGGTTGCAGGCGCAGGAACAGGCAATATTCCATGGGCACATTGTACTGTGCCGCTGCCTGTATTTATGGGAGAAGAAACTATCATATCGGGCGAAAGCTCATCAATAAGCATACACACACCGACTATATCCGCAATGGCGTCCATGGTGCCTACCTCGTGAAAATGTATCTCACTGACCTCGCAGTTGTGCGCAGCACTTTCTGCCTCGGCAATAATCTTATAAACCGAAAGGGCGTCACCCTTAACCTTCTCGGAAACAGGCAGAGAGCTAATTATATTCTTAATCTCCCCCATACCCCTGTGTACATGAGTATGTTCGTGTGTGTGTACGTGATGATGTTCTTCATGCATATGATGATGTTCATCGTGAGTATGCTCATGGTGGTGATGAAGATGTTCATCCTCCTCTTTGCCATCAAACATTACTTTAATATGTGTCCCCGATATGCCGCTTTTCTTCTTTGTAAGCCTTTCGGCTTTTATACCCGGTATATTCAAGGAATTTAATCTGTTTATAAACCCATCGGGATCGGGATGCAGTTCAGATAATGCAGACATCAGCATATCCCCCGCAACACCCATATTACACTCAAGATAAAGTATTTTCATATTATTTACCTCCGAAATGATTGATCATACTTGCGATATATCCTGCTCCAAAACCATTATCAATGTTCACGACACTGACGCCGCTTGCACAGGAATTAAGCATCGACAGAAGAGCCGAAACTCCGCCAAAGGATGCGCCGTAACCAACACTTGTAGGCACAGCAATAACAGGGCAGTCCGCAAGTCCGCCAACCACGCTTGCAAGTGCGCCTTCCATACCCGCTACAGCTACTATCACTTTTGCACTCATTATTTCCTCAGTGTGTGACAAAAGCCTGTGTATGCCCGCAACACCCACATCATACAGTCTGCTGACTTTATTTCCCAGCATTTCGGCTGTAACAGCCGCTTCCTCAGCCACGGGAATATCGCTTGTACCACCGGTAACAATAAGCACCGTACCCTCCGTATCCGGCTCAGGTATTTCCCCCGCAACGCCTATTCTCGCTTCCTTGTAATACTTTATATCCGTTTTTTCTGACACATATTCTGCCGATTCCGCAGACAAACGTGTTATCAATACTGTTTTTTGTCCGTTTTTCAAAAGAGAATCGGTAATGACTGATATTTGCTCCGGCGTCTTTCCCTGACCGTAAATAACCTCCGGGATTCCCTGCCTTATTGCCCTGTGAAGGTCGGGCTTTGCAAAATCCAATTCCTCAAATGGCTCAAGTCTGAGCTTTAACATAGCCTCATCGGCAGAAATATTTCCTTCTGCAACGGCATCCAATATATCTTTAATTTCAGACTTATCCATATAATTACCTGCCTTTCAAATCCAAAAATATTGTATCAAAATACGGTTCAAGCTCCGATAAAATTTCACTTCGAATACCAATTATTTTGTCCATCTGTTCATTAGGCAGCTGAATCCTTGCCGCAGAATGGAACAACCTGATTCTGAAATCGGTAAAGCCTTTTTCAAATAAAATATTTTCTGCCCTTTCGATACGGAAAAGTTTGTCCGAAGTAATCTTATCTCCCTCCGGTATACGTGTGGCAAGGCAGGCATAAGCAGACTTATCCCATGTAAAAAGGTCCGCTTCTTTTGAAAGCTCCCTGATTTTTTCTTTGGTAATGCCACATTCCCTTAATGGCGACAGAACCTCAAGCTCCTTTAATGCCTTCATACCGGGTCTGTCACCCTCAATATCCGAGGCATTTGTTCCATCAATGACTGTGGTATATCCATCCTCAGCTGCCTGTTTTATTATAGCATTAAACAACTTCCTTTTGCAATAATAGCACCTGTCGGCAGTATTCATTGTTATATCCGAATGCTGCAAAATATCATAATTGATTGTTCTAAGTTCTGCACCTATAAGATTCGCCGCTTTTTTCGCATCATTCAGCTCAAATTCAGGCTGAAACTGAGTGTTAACATAGTAAGTGGCAACATCAGCTCCGTATTTCACAGCGGCATAGAGCAAATAAACGGAATCAACACCACCGGAAAAGCCAAGTGCAACCTTATTGTGCACTTCAAAAAAATCCTTAAGTTCCATAACAAACCTCTCATATTACGTTAAAAGGGATTTCAGTCTTTTGCGAAATCCCTTTTACTCTTATCTTTTAATCAAAGCCTTCCTTACCACACCCTTTGGGTCACTTATAAGCAGCTGCACAAGCCAGATAATAAGCCCAAAGGCAATAACGGAAAGTCCCAGATAAAAATCATTTAACATATCCGCCGCTGCCGGAGTAAAATATTCCGCTCCTATCTCTATGTATTCAGCAACAGCATCCACAAACCACATTATCGAGGCACCCCAATACATAAAGCAAAGGGTTCCCATCTTCATACTGTTGTCAAAACTCATTAAATACCATATAACGGTAGAGGCAACAGCCGCAAAAACAGTTAATAACAATGTCACATTAAAACTCCTTTCATATCAAAGGCGTTAATAGGTAATCAACCATCAAACCGCTTAACAGTGAATAAACCACAACAAATATAATATATGCCGCAAAGTGCCCTATTCCCAGCACATTTTTTAACGCCGAAAGATTTGTTATTTTAGTAGCCGGTCCGGTAATCATAAACG
>CALWRD010000033.1 GCA_944383875.1 uncultured Clostridia bacterium
ATAAGTAGTTAAGCATAATACTCCCCTCCTTGTTATAATGATATGAAGGCGGAATGAGGAAAATTCAATCAACCTATACACAACATATTATTATTTCTCAAATAATATATTATAATTTTTTTAACAACTTTTTTCTAAATTGCTTTTTTAAAACAAAAGCCCCTAAACCGATTAATTTACATATCAGTTTAAGGGCTTGCAAAGTTTTGAATACAATGTCTTGTAAAACAGTTTTCCTAAAATATATATTTTTTATTATGGTGAATTCCAGAATTGTTCAATATCATCTCCATTGCCAAGTGTTAAGCATCCATCCTTCAGACTGACAATATCAGCTGTTTCGGTTTCACCATAATAATTTGTTATTTTCAGTTGACTTTCATCTAAAACAGTCCAGCTTACCGTGCCGTATTCATTGCCCATTTCATAGGTTCCGGAGCAGCATGAAATTAACACTGATAAAATTAATCAGGTAAACTGGCTTATAATGTTTTCCCATGAGAAGGTTTCACGTATTGAGGACGGAATATAGCTAGGCAATGCCTTTGAAGCAAAAACAATAAATATTACTAAAAATATGATTATTATACCAATATTAAGGTATGCCTTACGATCGCAGCTTACTCCGATAATACCATCACTTCCTGCTGCCAAAAAGATTGCTCCGGCTAATATACCTGCACTATAGTAAAGTGCAATTCCTGCCGGAATATTTAACATAAATATCAGACAGCTTATTAAGGTAACCGGTACCGATATAACAGACCTCATAGATACAACACAAAGTGATTGCTGAAAACTAAGCTGCCCCTTCATTAACTTAGCACCGACAAAATACAGCCCTGCTAAAACAACAGCTAAAATGAGAGAATATACCACCGTTAAGAAAAAACTACCTATACTTGAGAATTTTAATCCTTCGGTAAAAGAACCACCAAGTCCAATCAATCCATTGATTTTGCCAATACAGAGTACAGCAAAAATACCGGAACAAATTCCATGAAGCAATAAAAATATTAAAGGAGTAATTATATTAACATTTTGAACATACAGTGCACCATAACTGATAGGTGCTTTAAGTATGTGTACGTATTCTTTCCATGTTTCACCTGCAATTTGTTTCCCCTGAACCGATACATCAGCTGATGTAACAATAGGCTGACTTTCTTGAAATGACGTATCCTGAGACACCTGTATTTCCTGATTTTCGTTCTGGTTTTTACAATTACAAAGCTCTCCTTCTTCAAGCTTTCGACCACAATATCTGCAAAATGCCATAATTGTCCCTCACTTCCCTGTGTTGTTGTCTGTCCTGTGTTAACACTGGTCTCATATGTATACCGATCTACATTTACTGTAACGCACTGTCTGAACGTTGTATCCAGGTCCTCATACCCGTGATATCTATATCTGTTATTGCCCAGTTCTCTTACGAAACTGTTATTTGTGGTAGCATAGTCGGTCAGATTAATTTCAACTGTTCCATCAGGCGTAACAATTAAATTGTCAAAACGTATTGTGTAGTAATATATAAAGCTCTCTTGAATCCCCTCATCCGGAAAACTGCCACTGCTTTGAACCTGATAAACAAGATAAAGCATATTATTTCGGTCTGTATCTTCATCTTTTGCACTTAAAAGATAACTGCCGAGATAGGTCATACTGTCTAAAGAAATAGGCTCATCCCAATCCTGAGCAGCTTCAGCCCGAAGAGCATCCTCACCCGTTGATATCATTTCATTCAAAGTATTTTCATCTATTTGAGAAAGTGATGTAATATACGTTCCAAGTCCCTCTACGGTATAGCTTTTCTCTGTCTGGGTAAATATTATCCCATAATTGTTAAGGTAATACTCACGGTTCTCTTCTGTCCCTGCCTGTGATAGAGAAACGGTAATAGTATCACCATTATTCAGTCCTTCAGAAGGTTCTACCGTATAATTCAGGTCGTAAGCATAATCTTCATCGGAATTGTTGATTATACTTGCTTCACCGTTTGGTGCGGTTCCTGTGTAATTAATTTCAATATTGGCAAACGGGTCTACTTCTTCCGCTTCATTCAAGCCCTCCACAGTAAATGTCATATCTTCATATGACAGACGTACGCCAAAATCCTCCATTGCCGTATCGTTATCACATGTCCAATGCAGACTGATCTCTTCCCCATTAGAAAGTCCGGTATTTTTGCTCAGGTCAGCATCCACGCACTCCTGTATCAGCATTTGACAAGCACGCTCGTCATCCAATAAAGATAAAGGCTCGTTGCTGTTACCCAAATACTCGATCTTTTCGGCATAATCTTCCAAAAATGCTTCATCATCAAATGAATAGGATGCATTACCCATAGTATTGTATCCTGAATATTCTACAGTTACATAATCCTCCAGGTGTGCTGTAACGGGTCGTGTTACCACAAAAGCTGCTATTGCTGCTACGACAACAACAGCTCCCACTGCAATTGCTGTATTTTTAGGATTTTCCTTTATGAACTGAGATATTTTTTTTACAGTTTCCCCTTGTTTCTCCGGATTTGATTGCGGAAACGTAGTATTGGATACAGAGTTTGGTCCTGTTTTCTGTTCCTGTTTAACGGGTGCTCCGCAATGTTCGCAGAATACAGCATCATCCGGAATCCGATTTTTACAATTTTGACAAAACATTTTTGCTCACTCCTTCTGTATTTAAATTAATTTAAATATGTTTTTGTTAATTTTCTGAAAACAATTCAGTGTACAGCGAAATACGCCTAAAGTATGGTCAGTATAGCCAAAACTTAAGGCATAGCAAATATACATTCAATTTAACATCAACTCTTTTTTGAACCCATGCATGCAATACCCATAATTATAAATCCTAAACCACTCAGAAGTCCTGCTGCACCACCTATGCCGCAAGCAATACCTATATCACCATAAGCCATGGTGCTTGCCATAAATCCAAAAACGCCCACCAAAATCAACAATACTCCCAATATAACAGATAAAACTCTTGCTGTTTTCATAACTTACCCTTTATATTTTATAAACTCCATTAATAAAATTAGCTCCTTACCAAAACATTTCTACTCACCCCCTTATGCAACTAAATTAAGTAAAAATTGTTTTTGTTAGTATTCGGAAAACAGTTCCGAATCCAACGAAATACGCCAGCCATCGTTTCCGTAATAACTGACTTCCAATTGACCAATTATATCTGTTCCTTGAATTTGAAACTCCACAACTGCATCCTCTGCCAAAATATTGACCAGCTCAGGCATAATTTCTATCAGAGGCTCCGTGATTTCAGGGGCAAATGCCGGAGTATAGGAAACCACATGCACATTTTGAATCAGTATCTGTTCAGTATTGTCAAATGAAGTATCTGCAAATAACGGCATAATGTCAATGAGTGCACTCAAATCAAGGTCAACTCCCGTTATGGCTCCCAAGATCGAGCTAGTTAAATCTACGCCTCCGCTTACGATTTGTTCCGTTCCCGGTTCCATGCATGCCACCATCCCATTTATATCAGAGCTGTTGTAAGCCTCATAGAACTGCTCTACTACTCCCTGGGGAGATGATGTAAACCTGTTCAGATATACGGATAAAGCCCCGAAAAGCACACCGAGCAGAATTATGCCAAATATTCCTCTCCTCACAAGCTTCATAATATATCACCATTCCTTGTCACTTATATCAATATAATCTGCATTATGTGTAAATCAAATTAAAAAACATAACCTTAAAAATTCTTTATGTGATTTCTAATTTGTTTAAAAAGTATACTTTTTGGAAGTTAGTTTTTCACAGTCGAAATTTAAAATATTTTATTGACTTTTGCACAACAAACAAATATAATATGTATAGGTACTTATGTACTTTTACCATTATTAAAAAAGTATACTTTAGTATTAATTTTTGTTCATCTTTTTCACCTCATTAATTACCATATAATAGGTAGTCTGGCAGGCACCCATAATTTTCATTGCCTGCTTTTGTGTTATTTCTCCCCGTTCAAATCTTTCATAAAGTTCCATATAATCTTCCGGTTTATATTTTTTCGGTCTGCCGAATTTAACACCCCTCAGCTTTGCGGCGGCTATGCCCTCTGCCTGTCGCTGTTTAATATTTTTCCTTTCATTTTCCGCAACATAGCTTAGCAGCTGCAGCACAAGGTCGCTTATAAGGGTACCGAGCAAATCCTTATTTTGTGTGGTATCCAGTATTGGCATATCAATAACCACAATATCCGCATTTTTCACCTTAGTTATCTGCCGCCACTGTTCAATAATTTCATTATAATTTCTTCCCAGTCTGTCAATGCTTTTCACCACAAGCACATCCCCCTTTTTTAATTTTTTTACAAGCTTAATATAGTTAGCCCTGTTGAAATCCTTACCGCTTTGCTTATCCAGATAGATATTTTCCCTGCTTACTCCATATTCCTCCATGGCGATAAGCTGTCTGTCCTCCTTCTGTTCCCTTGTGGAAACACGTACATATCCGTAAATCACCTTATCATCTCCTTATATTCATGTTTGAGATAATTGTAAAACATTATTACTGCCAATTACTGCCACACTTAAATTGCTGTTCAATTAAGTATAATTTTCCTCCCTTAGGGCAACATTAACTTAAAGCAAAAATTCGGAGGGAATAATATGGCGTTGAATAAGGTTGAAATATGCGGTGTGAACACAAGCAAGCTGCCTATACTCAAGCCCGAGGAAAAGCAGGAGCTTTGGGACAAGCTTCAGAAAGGCGACCCTCAGGCTCGCAGTCAGTATATATACGGCAACCTCAGGCTTGTATTAAGCGTAATACAGCGGTTTTCCAACAGGGGCGAAAGCGCAGACGACCTTTTTCAGGTAGGCTGTATCGGTCTAATCAAGGCAATCAACAACTTCGACACCTCTCACAACGTAAAATTCTCCACCTACGCCGTGCCTATGATTATAGGAGAGATACGCCGTTACCTCAGGGACTACAACAGCATAAGAGTTTCTCGCTCAATAAGGGATACCGCTTACAAGGCATTGCAGGTAAAGGAAAGACTGACAAGCGAAAAAAGCCGTGAACCCACCGTGGAAGAAATAGCAAAGGAGCTTGACATAAAAAAGGAGGACGTTATCTTTGCCCTTGATGCAATACAGGACCCTATCTCCCTGTTTGAGCCTGTATATCACGACGGCAGTGATGCGCTCTTTGTAATGGATCAGGTCAGCGACGATAAAAACACGGACTTATCATGGATAGAGAATATAGTGCTGTCAGAGGCTATGAACAAGCTTTCCGACAGGGAAAAGCACATAATCGAGCTAAGATTTTTTGACGGCAAGACCCAAATGGAAGTAGCCGAGGAAATAGGGATAAGTCAGGCACAGGTAAGCAGACTTGAAAAAAACGCACTTAAAAGTATGAAAAAATATATGTGAGGTTATGGGAATGAATATTACTTCATTTGATGTAAACGGACTGAAGGTCTGTCTGTGCGGCACGGAAAAGTTCAACTCAACTTCTGTCTGCCTGGTATACAGAACAGAGCTTAAAAGGGAAAACGTCAGCCCCTATGCGCTGCTGCCCAAAATACTTTCAAGGGCAAGCAGCAGGCACAGCTCATTGCGGAGCGTAAACGCATATCTTGAAGAAATGGGTGGAGCAAAATTTATCGCACAGCCCATAAAAAAAGGAAATGAGCAAATAATAGCCTTTTACATCACCGCTCCAAAGGAATACAGCGGAAGGCTGTTTGAATTTTTAAGCGACACGATATACAGACCACTGCTCAGCGACGGCGGATTTATGCCCTCCTTTGTTCACAGTGCATGCAGTGTTGCCGCAAAGGAAATAGCGGACAAGATAAACAACAAAAAAGCTATGCCGCCGAAAAAATGATTGAGCTGATGTGCAAGGACGAAACCTTCGGAATATGCTCCGACGGTTATGTTGAGGACTTCGGAGATATATCAGGACGTGGACTTTATGAAGCTTACAGTCGTCTGTTGACAGAAGGCATTGCAGAAATGTATATAGCAGGGGACATAAGTCAAAACGAGGCTCAAAGCTATATATCAAACTGCTTCGACACCTTTGCAAAGGGTAATACCATTTCACCGGACAACAGCAGAAATAGTCCTCAGCCACCGAAATATTACACAGAATCAGCCGAAACGGCACAGTCTGTACTGACTATAGGAATACGAACAGATAAGGCTGACTATGCCAAGCTGAAGCTGTGCAACGAAATTTTGGGCGGCAGCGCCTCCTCACGCCTATTTAAAAGCATCAGGGAGAAAAACTCCCTTTGTTACTATATCAATTCCTCCCTTTTCAGATACAAGGGGATAATAAGCGTGCAGGCAGGCATTGAGTCCTCCGCAGCGGAAAAAGTAGTGGATGCGGTCAATGAAGAAATAAATTCCCTTGCCAAAAGGGGAGCACCGAAAAAGGAGCTTGAGCTTGCAAAGGATAACCTGTTGAGCGCATACAAAACCATTGAGGACTATCCTCAAAGGCTCCTTGACTATATGCTGTCACTGTCCGTTGCAGGCAAAGAATATTCATTAACCAATGAGGCTGAGGCGATACGAAATACCGAGGATATAAGCGGAGCACTTGAAGGGGCTTACGCAGATACAATATACCTGTTAAAGGAGGGCGGAAAATGAATGGCATTACCTACAAAACCGCAAAAAGCGGATTGACCCTCTGCTGTATAAAAAAGCCAGGTTATGTTGAAAAACAGGCTATGGTTGCGGTAAACTGCGGCTCTGCCGATGTAAATCTGACCGGAGAAAGAGGGGGCTTTACTCTGCCCTACGGCACAGCTCACTATCTTGAGCACAAGATGTTTGAGAAAAAACACGGTAATATCTTTGACGACTTTTCCGCCTTAGGTGCAGACGCAAACGCTTACACCTCCCTTGATACCACGGCTTATTACTTTACATGCCGTGATAATTTTAAAAAATGCCTTTCCCTCCTTGCAAAAATGGTAACAGAGCCACATCTTACAGACAAGGGTGTTGAAAGCGAACGAGGTATCATTGAAAGCGAAATAACAATGTACGAGGATGACCCGGGCTGGCAGGCATACTTCGGTATGCTTGGTGGGCTGTATGCGGAGAATCCCGTGAGGGTACCCATTGCGGGAAGCAAAGAGGATATAAGCAGAATAAATGCCGACACCCTTAAACTGCTGTACAGAAGTATGTATACACCGGACAATATAATAGTAATAGCTACGGGAGATATAGACGAGGAAAGCTTTTTTGATCAGGCAGAAAAGGAGTTTGTATTCAGTCCCCGTGAAAAGGCAAGGTCGGAATTTCCGAAGGAAGATAATATAAACAGGGTTTCGGTCAAAAAACATATGAGTGTGGCAACACCCATATTCAGCATCGGTTATAAGGAAAAGGATTTTGATATGCCTCCCCTTATGCGTATGCTCACTTCAAGAATACTGATGGATATATTTGCGGGAAAAGGCTCAGTATTATATGAAAAGCTATACACTTCGGGGCTTTGCACCGCACCACCCACACTTGAATATATCTGCGGCAGCGGCTATGGTATTTCGGTCATTTCGGGCAGTTCAAGCAAACCAGAAATTCTTCTGTCCCGTCTTGACAATGAGATAGACAATTTCTTAAGCTACGGAATATCCGAAAAATATCTGAAACGCATAATAGCAAAAAGCCGCGGGGAATTAAAACAGAATACGGACAGCCTGAGCTTTTGCTGTTCCTTTGCTGCGGACTGCTTTGCAAAATCAATAAAAATACTGGACATTTTTGATAAATATGATAATATTAATAGTGATGAGCTTTTGTTAAGACTTAAGGATCATTTCAGGGCAGACAGCCTCTGTATGTGCGAAATACTGCCAAATTAACCCCTATGCAAAGGGGATTACATAGAAAGCGGAGATAGATATGAATTCCACACCTGACATTTACTTCCCTAATCTGGGGATAAGCATTGAACATATGGACAGGGTTGCCTTTACGATATTCGGCTTTGATGTGTACAAATACGGAGCTATAATATGCTTCGGTGTAATACTGGGCATTGCCCTTGTTATATATCGTGCCAAACGCAGCGGACAGGATCCTGACATGTACACTGACTATGTATTCTGGGGGATACTCTTCGGAGTATTGGGGGCAAGATGCTACTATATGATATTCCACGCAGGCACGCTGAAGGGCTTTTTTGAAATACGAAGCGGCGGACTTGCCATCTACGGCGGTATAATCGGCGCAGTCCTTGCCCTGATCGTATACACCCGTATAAAAAAATATCCCCTTCTACTTTTTACCGATACGGCTGTAACCAGCCTTGTACTGGGACAGCTTATAGGACGCTGGGGGAACTTTGCAAACAGGGAGGCATTCGGCGGACCTACGGAAAGCCTGTTTACCATGGCATATAAGGCAAGTCAGGTACCCGGACTTGAAATAACCGACAGCACTTCCGCCCTCTATAACGGCTATGCGGTGTATCCACTGCACAACTTAAACGGAACCGACTATATCTGGGTACATCCAACTTTTCTGTATGAAAGCTGTTGGAATTTACTGCTGCTGATACTCCTGCTTGTACTTAGCAGGCATAAAAAGTTTGACGGACAGCTCACGGCAATATACTTCATCGGATACGGCATAGGCAGGTTTATAATAGAAAGTATGCGTACAGACCAGCTGCTGATATTCGGAATACCCGTAAGTATGCTGCTTTCGGCAATACTTGCAGTTGCCGGAATATGCTTTATGATATATAAACTTCTTAAATTAAATACAAATAAGTAAAAAAATAACGGGTCCACCATACCCGTTATTTTTTCATACATTTCCCCGCCGTCACAGGGAAGGCGTCAACACCTCATTTTGTCCAAACATATAACATAAATAAAAAGCACAGAGGAAGGAGTCTTTATTTATAAGGTTTATCAAAAAAAAGGAAAAACAAAATGAGGCGCCGGAGAAAACTCCAACGCCTTTGTTGTATGAATGTATTATATCCCTACAGTGAAAAAATGTCAAGGACATAAACACAAACCGCATAATTTTTCATATAATTTCGATAAAATCAAAATTTTTTCAAGATTTATTTAATTTTAACTTATCTTTTTTTGCAGAATTAACAATGACAACAAACTCCGAAAGAATATTTTCCAGAATACTCAAATTAGCATCACTCAAATTCATAATCATTTCTGCAACCGGCGTTTTCATATCCGAAAGATTTTCACGTCCCATCAACAGGTAATCCGATGACAAATAAAACTTGTCACATATTTTATATAGTGTTTCAGCAGACATACCTTTCTTTCCATTCTCCAATTCAGCCAAAAATTGAGGAGAAATATCTATCATTTCCGCAAAAGCTTCCCTTGATAATGACAATTTTTCTCTCTGCTTGCGCAATCTTTTTCCTATTATAACTTTATCCAATTCCAAAAAAAATCACCTCAAATTATATTTTAGTTATTGCTTTCAGCTTATAAATATGCTATAGTTTAAATATAAGCTACTAGCGTAAAATATTTACGCCAATAGCTTAGTATGTATCTATAAGGGGTGTTTTATGTATTATTTTTTAAATCAAAAAAGAAAGGAGCTTACCTATGTTAAAACAACACTTTACTAAATGCTGTTCTGCCATAATATTTATGTGCAGCTGTATTGGGAGTACACAGCTTGCGGTATACGCAAGAGAAGCAACCGATATGGTAGTCAGCAGCGCTGCCCTTACTGCTTATAGTTCATCAGACAGCAGTTATTCCGTGACAGGAGGCAAAATATATTACAAAATAACAAACGGCAATGCATATGTAACAGACTGTGACAGTAATGTTACAAGTGCTGTTATACCTCAAACTTTGGGGGGTTGTCCCGTTATCGAAATTTCAGAAAATGCCTTTAAGGAAAATAAACTGCTAAAGAGCGTAACAATCCCTTCATCTGTAACAACTATAGGGCGTTCAGCCTTTCAGGATTGTGATTCCCTCACCTCTGTCACAATTCCTTCTACGGTAAACACAAATGGATATGACGGCGGTAATCACTTCCGTAACCCAAAACGCATTCCAGACGCCAACGGCTCCGAAAAACCTGCTGAGTAAAAACGCAGTAGGGATGATAACTACCACATACCGGCAAAGTGAAATCAGTAATGAAGGAGTGCCTTTTCCAAGTCCCTCCAATGCGCCGGAAGATGTAACGGAAACCGCAGAGACGATAAACCCGGCACCAATGATACGCAGGGCTGTTTCCCCTGCTTGGATCGTCGCTTCTGTGTGGGTAAAAAGACCCATAAGCTGGCCGGGGATCAGAAGGCATATCACTGTTCCAAATACCATAATGATACCGCTCATGCACAAGACGATCTTATAGATCTGACTGACTCTTTTGTTCTCCCCTGCACCGTAGTTATAGCCGATTAGGGGGCGCATCCCTTGCACAATGCCATTCGCAGGCAGATAGATGAATGTCTGTAATTTGTAATAGATGCCCAAAACCAGAATATACACTTCGGAATATACGGTCAAAATCGCATTGAGTGCCGAAATCAAAAGAGACGGAAGTGCAAGATTTAGGGTGGCAGGAATGCCGATGGAGTACAGCCTTATTACCATCTTTTTGCTGGGCAGTATGTACTGCCTGCGGATATGTACACGAATCGGCCGCACAAAATAAACGACCAGATAAATCGCCAGTGTCAGAGCCTGCCCGATGCCGGTTGCCAGCGCTGCGCCTTCAATTCCCATTGCTGGAAATGGGCCATAGCCAAAAATCAGAACGGGGTCTAAGACAATGTTCGTCACGCATCCGCACATCAGGCTTATCATGGTGGTTTTCATGTTTCCGACTGCTTGGAATATTTTCTCGAATGTCATGCTGACGGTAACAATCAGTGTAAAAGCAAACGCAACAACAGAATAGCGGACACCAAGTTCAATCACTACCTCAGATGTAGTGAACATTTGCAGGAAAGCCGGGATGATTGAGATGCAACAGATTGTCATGACAACGCCGTGAATTATAGCAAACACAAGTCCCTGTGTAGCGGCCTGATCCGCGTTTCTGTGATCTCCGGCGCCCAGGTAGAGGGCGATCACCGCATTGATGCCAACGCCAAACC
>CALWRD010000034.1 GCA_944383875.1 uncultured Clostridia bacterium
AAGGCAAGCAGCAGCGCAAGTATAAATATAATGATTAAAAGTGATTGGATTGCCAATTATCCCACCTCCTTACTTTTGACTATCTCCGCTATGTTAAGTGCGGTGTAGAGCATATTTAACACTCCGCACAGGGGCAGTACCATGTAAAATATGCCTATGGGTATACCTAACGATGAGGTAAGCTGTCCCATGGCAAGGGTGGTTATCTTGATACCCCCATACACAAGTATAATTGCCGAAAAGAGGAAGGCAATTACTTCCGCCAAAATATAGAGCGCCTTTTGCTTATTGCCCTTTGCCTTATCCACAAGTATGGGTATATTCATATGTCCTCTTTCTCCTGTTACCACAGAGGCGCCAAGGAGAGCCATCCATGCAAAAAGGTAGGATACAAGCTCCTCCGTCCATGATGAGGGGTTTTTCAGTACATAGCGGGTGAATACCTGCCATACCGTCAGTATTACCATTGCCAAAAAGGTTGCGCTTGCCAAAAAGTCAAGCAGTTTATTCAGTGTTTTTCTTAAGCTGTCCAAGGTTTATCTCTCCTTACTGCCCATACATTTCGTTGTATTCCTGTATGGCGTCGTATATGGGTTGAATTTCGGGGTTATTTTGCAATACGGTTTCATGCAGGGGCATACACGCCTCCACAAAAGGCTCCTGATCGGGATAGAGAAATTCCACGCCCTGCTCATTTGCCGCCTTGTCCTTTGCCGCTTCAACCGCCTTTGTCCATTCCTCCCTTTCAACCCTGTTTACTATATCAAATCCTTCGTCGAATATTGCTCTTTCCTCAGGGGAAAGTTGGCTTAAAAAATTGTAATTGCCTATTAATATATCGGGTACCATCTGGTGCATATCGTAGGAGTAGTACTTGCATACATCTCCGTGACCGTTGTTGGTGAGGGCAAGCTCATTGTTTTCCGCTCCGTCTATTATGTTGGATTGGAGAGCGGTGTACACATCTCCAAAGCCCATAGGGGTTGCGGAACCGCCCAGCAGCCGCATCATTTCAACATTGGTAGGGGACTGCTGTACCCTTATCTTTAAACCCTTAAGGTCTGCGGGGCTTTCTATGGGAGTCTTAACCGTGTAGAAGTTTCTGGTGCCTGCGTCAAGCCATGTGACCGCTTCGAAGCCCGCTTTTTCGGTGGACTTAAAGAGCTTATCCGTTATGGTTTCGTCATCCATTACCGCATGATAAGCTTCCTCGCTTGCAAAGAGGTAGGGAAGGTTGAATATCTCGTAATTTTTACTGAAGGTTTCCAATATGGCATTGCTTGCCACGCAAAAGTCTATTGCCCCAGTCTGGGTCAGCTGCACCATATCCGTCTGGGAGCCTAAAAGCTCGCTTGGGTAGACTTCAACAACGTATTTATCTCCCAGGTTTTCCTCTATATATTCCGCAAATGCCGTAAGCCCTATGTGGGTGGGATGCTCCGTGGATTGATTGTGCCCTATTCTGATTATTCGCCTGTCATCACTGCCGCCGCAGCCTGTGAGGGCGGAGAGTAAAAGCACCACAGCGACTGTCAAGCACGTTATTCTGCCGATTTTCATCAAACCGCCCCCTTATACGCCGGAATATGCGGAAAAGCCGCCGTCTATAGGTATTACAGCTCCGGTTATAAAGCCTGCCGCCTCATTGTTAAGCAAAAATAACAGGGTGCCGTTAAGTTCCTCAGCTTCACCGAAACGTCCCATGGGGGTTGCGGCTATAATCTTTGCGGTGCGTGGCGTGGGGGTGCCGTCAGGGTTAAAAAGCAGTTTTTCGTTTTGCTTTGTTACAAAAAATCCCGGGGCGACTGCGTTTACCCTTATGCCCGTCTTTGAAAAGTGGACTGCAAGCCACTGGGTAAAGTTGCTTACCGCCGCCTTTGCGCCGCTGTAGGCAGGTATCTTGGTAAGGGGGGTGTAGGCATTCATTGAAGAAATGTTGATGATATTGCAGCCCTCCTTATCAAGCATATCTTTGGCAAACTCCTGTGTGGGCAGCAAGGTGCCGATAAAGTTTAGGTTAAAGACAAATTCAACTCCCTTTTCGTCAAGGTCGAAAAATGTCACCGTATCTGTATCAATGTCACCCTTTTCATAGTACTCCTTGTCGGTGTTTGCCCTTGGATTGTTGCCGCCCGCTCCGTTTATGAGTATGTCGCAGCTGCCAAGGTCATCAAGTATTGCCTTGTGGGCGGCAGCAAGACTGTCCTTGTCAAGTACGTCTACTTTATACGCCCTTGCAATTCCGCCTTGATCTCTGATATCCGCCGCTATTTCCTCCGCAGAATCTTCATTTCTGTCAAGGAGTGCCACTTTTGCCCCTGCCTTTGCAAGGGTACGTGCGTACATTCCGCAGATCACGCCTCCCGCACCTGTTACTACTGCTACCTTATTTGTTAAATCAGTTCCGAAACACATAAATATACCTCCGTTTACTTGGATTTTGATATAGCTTCCCAAAGCCCGTTAATGTAGGTTGCTCCCAGCGCTCTGTCATATAGTCCGTAGCCTGCCCTGCCTGTTTCTCCCCAGATCATTCTGCCGTGGTCGGGTCTTATATAGCCCTCAAAGCCGTTGTCATAAAGTGCCTTTGCTATGGCGTACATATCCAGAGAGCCGCAGCTTGAAAGATGCGCCCTTTCCTCAAAGCCACTGTCGTTTTCAAGTATCTTCACATTGCGCATATGCACAAAGTGTATTCTGCCCATTTTTGCGTATTTAGCCGCCATATGTGCAACATCGTTTTTGCAGGAACAGCCAAGAGAGCCTGTGCATAGGGTTATGCCGTTGTGCCTGTCGTCAACCAGCTTTAAAAATCGGTCAAGGTTGTTTTCATCCGTTATTATTCGGGGCAGCCCGAATATACTCCAGCAGGGGTCGTCCTCGTGTATAGCCATATTTACGTCACATTCTGCGGCAACGGGGATTATCCTTTCAAGGAAGTATTTAAGATTAGCCCATAGATCTTCTTCGCTCATTTGGTTGTACTCTGATACCACCGACTTAAGCTCCTCCCTTGTGTAACTTGCGTCCCATCCGGGAAGGGTAAGGTCGCTGTCGCTTTCAAGAGGGTTTACCTTGTCCACCTGTTCACGGTAGTATACAAGGGTGGTGGAACCGTCCGGCAGTTTGTGATCAAGCTGGGTTCTTGTCCAGTCAAATACGGGCATAAAGTTGTAGCATATGCACTTGACTCCTGCCTCAGTTACTCGCCTTATGTTTTCGCAGTAGTTTTCAATGTACTTGTCCCTTGTGGGTTTGCCCAGCTTAATGTCCTCGTGAACGGGGATACTTTCGATTACCTCGAAGGCAAGTCCCTTATCCTCCGTCAGTTTTTTAAGCCGTGCTATGCTTTCCCTGCTCCACACTTCACCTACGGGCACGTCATACACCGCCGTAACAATCGAGTGCATGCCCGGTATCTGCCTTATATTTTCAAGGGTAACCTTGTCATCCTCTCCGTACCATCTGAATGATAATTTCATTTTTTGCTCCTCCTTATGTGGGCTCTTCCGTTGACAACGGCACTTGTGCCGCTGTATAATTAAGTAACTGCGAAAGATAAGCCTTTTTTAGGTACTGTTACTAACATTTTGTTATGTTTATGCCGATTTTATACGAATAATTTTTTGTTACGGAGGCTTTTATGTACGAGGATATTTTAAAGGAGCTTTATTCAAATGCCGATGAGGAGTACAAACGGTTTCATTTAAAGCTGATGCCCAATAACGAGGTTAATTCAATAGGTGTGAGGATTCCTGTCCTTCGCTCTATTGCAAAGAGGATACTTAAGGGGGACTGGCGTACTTTTCTGTCTGAGTATAAAGACAGCGATATTAATGAGGTCACTATGCTAAGGGGTATGGTCATTGCCGGGGCTAAGTGTGACTTTGCCGAAAAGGCGGAGTATTTAAGGGCTTTTGTGCCGGAGATAGACAACTGGGGCGTCTGTGATGTGGTCAGCGGTGATAATAAGGATGCTGAAAAGCACAGGCGTGAAATGATAGGGCTTATATATATGTGGCTTAAGTCAGGCAGGGAGTATGAGGTACGCTTTGCCATAGTTTCCCTTATGCAGCATTTTATGACAGATGAATATATAGACAAGGTGATTGCTGTCTGTGACCATGAAAAGCATGAGGGATACTATGTCAGGATGGCTGTTGCATGGTGCTTGTCGGTCTGCTTTGTCAAGTACCGCAGCAAAACTCTCCACTACCTTAAAAGGTGTGGACTTGACGATTTTACATACAATAAAACTTTGCAGAAAATCTGTGAGTCCTCCAGAGTAAGCCGAGAGGATAAGGCACTGCTCAGGACCATGAAAAGGAAGGGCTAAAATGAGCGAGAGAGCAAAAGAGCTGCTTAAGGCAGTTTTTAAAGCATATAACGACGGCGGAGAATATTGCATTAATACTCCGCCGTCAAATGAAATACATAACTTTAATATGGCTGTTAGGGAAATTGAGGAATACATAGTATTTACAAGACGGGATATGCTTAAGGTTTCTATGAGCTTAAGTGATAAGGGACTTGAGTATATGCTTGAAAATATGGAGGATGAGTATGAGTGTTAAGGGCTGGGAGAAGATTTTTGAAGAAGAGGGAAAAAAGGATTATTTTAAAGGACTTAAGGAGTTTGTAGACAGTGAGTATGAGCAGGGAATCTGTTATCCTCCCTATGAAAATATATTCAGGGCATTTGAGCTTACGCCCCTTGAAAGCGTAAAGGCGGTTATACTGGGGCAGGATCCTTATCATGAGCCGAATCAGGCACACGGTCTTTGTTTTTCCGTTCTGCCCCGGCAAAGTAAACTGCCCCCATCCCTTAAAAACATTTATAAGGAGCTTTTGGAGGAATACGGCGAGTGTGACAGAAAAAACGGCTTCCTTGAGGACTGGGCAAGGCAGGGAGTACTTATGCTCAACACTGTTATGACGGTAAGGGAACACAGCGCAAATTCCCATAAGGGAAGGGGATGGGAACGGTTTACCGACAGTGTGCTTGCTGCCGTAAACGAGCTTGATAAGCCTGTTGTATATATGCTTTGGGGAGCGCCGGCACAAAAAAAGGCTGCCCTTGTCACCAATCCTAAGCATCTTGTTTTGACTGCCGCACACCCCAGTCCCCTTTCTGCATACAGGGGATTTTTCGGCTGCGGACATTTTAAAAAGTGTAATGAGTTTTTATCTGAAAACTCTGTACCTATGATTGATTGGACAGGGAAAAACGCCTAGTATAGCATTAATCCGAGCAGTTTTGTCAATAAAAAAGCTTTGATTTGCCGCAGTGTTCACAGCCTGCGGTGTTTTTTTCACCTTTTTGACATATCTGCATAAATTACAAAGGGGAGGTTGTCTGAAAGGGAGTGATTTAATGAGGGATATTGAGCTGCTGCATCCCAAGCTGAGAGAAAAGGCTGAGCAAATGCTTAAATTATGCTCTGAAAGGTCTTTAATTATAGGTATAGCACAGACCTTCAGAACAGTGGAGGAACAAAATGAGCTTTATACTCAGGGACGCAGCAAAGAGGGCAGTATAGTGACAAATGCCAAGGGTACCGATTATGACAGCATGCACCAATGGGGCGTTGCCTTTGACATATACAGGGATGACGGAAAGGGTGCATATTACAATGCTGACGGATTTTTTTCAAAGGCAGGAGAAATAGGACGTTCCCTTGGGCTTGAGTGGGGCGGAGATTGGAAGGAGTTTAAGGATTTGCCTCATTTTCAGCTGCCTGATTGGGGAAGTACGCCGATTAAGCTGAAAAAAATGTACGGAAACCCGGATAATTTTATTAAAACGTGGGGTGATTATGAAATGGTAAGTGAGGGGTATATAAGAGTAAACGGGAAAAACATTAAAATTAACCAAATAGTTAAGGAAGAAGGCACCTATATTGCCGTAAGAGGACTTGAAAATGCGGGTTTTAACGTAAACTATGACGCTGCAACAAAGCTTATTACTCTTAATAACGAGCCTTTGGAGCCTATTATGGATTTTAACGGAGAAAAAATCAAGGTACGGGCTGTAAATATAGAAGGAACAAATTATATAAACTTGCGGGAATTAGGTGAGACTACGGGATTGTTTGATGTGGGATATGAGGATGGAAAAGTTAAGATAAAAAGCATATAGACGCCAAAAGGCACGTCCAACGATCGGACGTGCCTTAGGTTTGGCTATGTATGCGGTATTTAAAGGGGGATGACAGTTTTGGGGGAGGGCCTGTCCATGCGTAACCGCATACATGGGGTTTGGGGTTGAGAGCTGTATTAACAACTCCACCTATTATTATACATAATTGGTGAAAAAAAGCAACTCAAAAAATCGGAAAACGAAAAACTTCACAAAAAATTAATAATTTATCCGGCTTTTATTATTTCATCTGCTGCCGCACGTGAACTTTCTTCAAAACCTGCCGCAGGGAATATACCTATATATGCCGGCTGGCTGCTTGTGTCAAATACATCGTATTTATTAAACAGTGCGGAGTCATAAAGGCTTATACCAAAGGGCTTTTCCGTATTGTCCTCGGGGTCCGTAAAGTATATAAGCCTGCCCTTTTCATCCAGTGCGGAAAGCTCTTCTTCGCTGTAATAGTCGGTGAGAGGAGCTATATATCCTGACGACACAAAGTTTTCAAAAGCTGCCCTGTATGCGGCAATCAAATGTGTTTCGAGGGTATATAAATAGGTCATAAATTTCTGCTGCATATCAACGTTGAAAACATCGTCATCTTCATCAAAATAATATGTGGTAAAACGCACAGTTTTATCTTTTGGCAGTGAAAGTGCGGCGTCTACATCCGCCTCAAGTCCTTCAAGCTGTTCCTGATTAAGATATTGATCATATATCGCCACACCCGCATAGGTGTCGGGTCTGGGATTTATTACCAGTGAGTAGAATATTGTGCATATCACAAAGATGATAAATATCACACCTAATATTATCAGCTTGTAATACTCCCAAATATGTTCCAGCTTTTTTTTAAAGCTAAGCTCCTTAAAGGTCATTTGCAACCGTCCTTTCGCTATTTATCCTCCACAAATTCGGAGGAGGTTTTTAAT
Organism: uncultured Clostridia bacterium; assembly: GCA_944383875.1. Taxonomy (GTDB): domain Bacteria; phylum Bacillota; class Clostridia; order Lachnospirales; family CAG-274; genus CALWRD01. Next base: position 7,072 of record CALWRD010000034.1, read on the forward strand.
ATACCTCTTTCCACACTGTCACGGGAGCTGCCCCAGGGCTCATCCTTATGTCTGTAGTCGAATTTGTCGGTAAAATGTTCAACTTCGTCGGTTATACGCTTGATATTTTGCTGCTCAAGAGGTAAAATTATATCGACAAGTTTTTCATACTCGGCAGAAGAGAGTTTTTTTGCCCCCTCTGTCAGCAGTAAAGAAAAGTGCTTGAGGCAAAAGCCCTTTGAGTTTTCTACCTTTTGCTGTATTTCGGGCATTTTACTCCACATATAAAAGAAGGTATCAATATACCGCTCAAAGGTAGTATCTATTCTGTCGCAAATATAGCATGAAGAAGTTATTTCATCTATATACGCAGAAATTTCGTCTTTGTCGGGCTTTGAAAATAAAGATTTTTTAATGGGCTTTCGCTTTGCGGCAAGCTCATTAAGCTTTTTGCCCACACTCTGCATATGGGTATGAAGCATAAGGGCAAGCCCGAGCCTGTTCTGCTGTGCATACATAAGGGAGTAATGACGTGAACAAAAGCCTTTTTTGTTGGTTTCCATACGGATGTCATCCTCCATATAGGCAGGACCCAGCATATATTCAATGCTTTCTTGTTCGAGTCGATGGTAGATATTGCAGATGGGGCACTCGCCGCCTTCGTCAAAGGCTTCATTTACCGGAATGGTGTATATTTTTTCCTTCATGGGAATTTCATCTCCTTTTCTGATGGTCAAACCATATGTAACTATAGTATATCATATATTTTTAATGAAGGAAATATAAATTGACACTTCCTGCAGTTACCCTGCGGGACGTCTGCCGATTTATATTTCTCTTAATGAAAAACTTTTCTTTTGAAAAGCAAAAGTTTTATCAAAAGAAATGGAGGAAATATAAATCGACACTTAACCTCGAATATGCGCCTATTGCAAGGCAAAACGGCTCACATATTCAGCGGTTACCCTGCGGGACGTCTGCCGATTTATATTTCTCTTAATGAAAAACTTTTCTTTTGAAAAGCAAAAGTTTTATCAAAAGAAATGGAGGAAATATAAATCGACACTTAACCTTGAATATGCGCCTATTGCAATGCAAAACGGCTCACATATTCAGCGGTTACCCTACGGGACGTCTGCCGATTTATATTTCTCTTAATAAAAAACTTTTCTTTTAAAAAGCAAAAGTTTTATCAAAAGAAATAGTGTTAAGGTGGTAATTATGAATTATTATGATAATAACGGCAGCCTAGTTATTAAGGGGCTGAAGGATTTTAATATAGAAGAAATACTGGAGTGCGGTCAATGTTTTCGTTTTATAAAGCTTGATGATTTAAAGTATTCTGTTACGGCTCTTGGCAGAGTACTTACGGCAGAACAGAAGGGTGACAGTCTTACGTTGTATGACTGTACGGCAGATGAGTTTGAGGCTAAGTGGCGGCATTATTTTGATATGGACAGGGATTATGGGGCAATTAAGGAGAAAATAAGCTGTGACGATGAAATTATGCGCTCCGCTGTCAATTATGCCGGAGGAATACGTCTTTTAAATCAGGAACCATATGAATGCCTTCTTTCATTTATTATATCTCAAAACAACAATATTCCCCGTATAAAGGGAATTATAGCCGCTATGAGTAATAAATACGGTACTGACGGCAATTTCCCCACACTTGAACAGCTTTCGGACGTAACGGAAGATGATTTGTTTGCTCTAAAGATGGGATTCAGGAATAAGTACATATATGATGCGGTGCACAAACTTTTGGCAGGTGAGGTAAGGCTTGATACTCTTATTGATATGCCCTGCGATGAGGCAAGGGAGGAGCTTAAAAAAATTAAGGGTGTGGGAAATAAGGTAGCTGACTGCGTGCTCCTTTTTTCGTTGGGACACAGGGAGGTATTTCCCATTGATGTATGGGTAAGGCGTGTTGTAAGCGAGCTTTACTTTGACGGTGAAGAGCAAAGCCTTAATGCCATTGCGGATTTTGCAAGGAACAAATGGGGAGAGCTTGCCGGTTATGCTCAGCAGTATCTATTTTATTATGCAAGGAGCGGAAGTATGGGAAAACAGACAAACCCATAATATATTTATGTTTTGGGATATATGTCTGCATTTTTAACAAAAAAAGAGTGTTTATATTTTCTCTTTTGGTAGAGTTTGCCTAAAATGATGTTTTTTTTAAAAAATGATTGACTTTTGAATTTTGAGAATATATAATCATCTCATAGGGCAAGGGTGTTCAAATACAAAGTTATTTGAATGCCCCTTTTTTATTTTATAACGCTTTGCAAAAATGTGAGCGTATGCTGCTGTCCTGCTTACGGTGTCGGAAACAGGTTTGGCGCCGAAAACTATTAAATATTTCTCAAATGGAAGGGGATTTTGTAAAATGGCTAATTACACTAAGGAACAAATTTTAAAGGAATGTATGGACAAGGACGTTGAGTTCATCCGTCTTCAGTTCATAGATATACTCGGTGTTCCCAAGAACGTTGCAATCACTTTTTCACAGCTTGAAAAGGTACTTGATGAAGGTATGATGTTTGACGGTTCTTCAATTGAAGGTTTTGCAAGAATTGAAGAGTCCGATATGTATTTAAGACCTGACCTTGACACCTTTGTTATCTATCCTTGGAGACCGCAGCAGGGTAAGGTTGCAAGACTTCTCTGCGATGTTTACACTCCATCTGGAGAAAGATTTATGGGTGACCCAAGAAACATTCTTAAAAAGACAATGGAAGATGCGGAAGCTATGGGTTATACCTTTAATGTAGGTAATGAGTGCGAGTTCTTCCTTTTCCATACAGATGAGGACGGCAGACCTACTACTATTACAAATGATGAGGCAGGTTACTTTGATCTTGACCCTGTTGACCTGGGTACAAATGCAAGACGTGAAATCTGCCTTACTCTTGAGGACATGGGCTTTGAAATTGAAGCTTCTCATCACGAGGTTGCGATGGGTCAGCATGAGATTGACTTCAAGTATGCAAATGCTTTAAAGACTGCCGACAACGTTATGACATTTAAGCTGGTGGTTAAGACTATCGCTAAGAAATACGGCTTACATGCTACCTTTATGCCAAAGCCAATCTTTGGTATCAACGGTTCCGGTATGCACACAAATATGTCACTTTTCAAGGATGGCAAAAACGCTTTCTTTGATCCATCCGACGACCTTCAGCTTTCACCTGTTGCTTACAGCTTTATCGCAGGTATCCTTGAGCATGTTGCAGGCTTTACCGCTATCACTAACCCACTTGTAAACTCTTACAAGCGTCTTGTTCCCGGTTATGAGGCTCCTTGCTATATTGCTTGGTCAGCATCCAACAGAACAGACATCATCAGAATCCCTGCTTCAAGAGGCGCAGGTACACGTGTTGAGCTCAGAAGTCCCGACCCCGCTACAAATCCATACCTTGCACTTGCATGCTGCCTTGCCGCAGGTCTTGACGGTATCAAGAGAAACCTTCCCGCTCCTAACAGCGTAGATGTAAACCTTTTCCATTCAACTCAGGAAGAGAGAGATGCTCTTGGTGTTAAGAATCTTCCCGGCAGCCTTTACGAAGCAATCGTTGCTATGGAAGAGGACGGTCTTGTTAAGTCTGTTCTCGGTGAGCATGCTTACAATGCTTTCGTTACATCCAAGAAGGCTGAATGGGATCAGTTCAGAATGTTCGTAAGTCAGTGGGAGCTTGACAGATACCTTGCAATTTATTAATATTCGGTTTTGTACATACTCTAACTTATAAAGCAAAGTACCCCTGCATACAATTTGTTTGTGGGGGTATTTGCCGTTATGCCTAAATGACAGTGTTTTAACTGCCGTATAGCAAAAAGTTTTTATGTGTGACGGTAAATTTCCCAATTATGTTTACTGGATTAGTACTGCCTTATTTGGTAAAATATCTCAGTATATGTTTAGGGAAAAGTCTCCTTTTGGTCATGGGGATAAAAGACTGATATAAAACGGAGTTGATTAAAATGAAAAACAGCAATGTCTTTGTGGCATTTTCAAATAAAAAGGTTGCTGTCAGTGTTGCCAAGATAGCTGTTGCAAACGGTATGAATGTTGTTTGTGCAACAACATCTCTTGCGGAGCTTAAAAAGAAGGTTTATGCCTACGGCAGCGGTATCATAGTCTGCGGCTATCGCTTTAATGATGATTACATAGTGGATTTTGTTGAGGATATACCGGAGGGAATTAATATTATATTGATAGGAAATCGTGTTCAGCTTGCACAATGCGACAATGACAGGGTGTTTAAGCTTGCGGTTCCCTTACAGCGCCTTGACCTTGTCTGTTCCCTTAATATGCTTGCATCAATGGATGATTGTGCAAGGATAGGAACCTCACGGGATCCGGAGGAGGAAAAAATTATTTCCCATGCAAAGCGCACGCTTATTGAAAGGTATTCAATGACAGAGGAACAGGCTCACAGATATATGCAGAAAAAGAGTATGGATACAGGCAGAAAATTTGTGGACATAGCAAAGATAATTTTGTCGGCATAGTAAAGCCTGTTATGATGCAAAGGAGGGGCTTTTATTAAAGCTGATTTACATGGCGGAAGATTAAATAAACGGTATATAATTGCTGCTGTCGGCATTGCATTTGTTTTTCTTATCATGTGGACTGTATGGGGAAACAGTGCTTTGATGATGGAAAATGTTTATATTTCCGATCCCGAAATCCCAACAGAGTTTGCGGGTTTTAAAATTGCACAGGTGTCTGATCTCCATAATACGGAATTTGGCAATGACAACAGTGAACTGCTATCTATGCTGCGCAATGCTGCACCTGATATAATTGCTGTAACTGGAGATATTACTGATTCTGCCAAACGTGAGGATTTGGAGCTTGTGTCGTCGTTTGTAAAACAGGCGGTGCAGATAGCGCCTACCTATTATGTGACAGGGAATCATGAGGCACATATAATTGATGAATTTCGCCTTTTAGAGACGGAAATGAAGCAGGCAGGTGTGCATATTCTCCATGGCGAAGATGAAATGATTCAGCGCGGCGGGGCGGCAATTCGTGTAATTGGTATAGATGATCCGGATTATTCTTTGCTTTCGGGTTCGGATGAAACGGTGGAGGATAGTATAAGCAAACTTGCATCTAAAGACACATTTACTGTTATGCTTTCACACAGACCGGAGCTTTTTGAAACCTATGTTGAAAACGACATTGATTTAGTCCTTACAGGGCATGCTCATGGCGGACAATTTCGTCTGCCGTTTGTGGGAGGCTTGATTGCGCCGAATCAGGGCTTTTTTCCTGAGTATGATGCCGGTTTATATGAGGAGAGAGAGACACATATGGTTGTAAGCCGTGGACTTGGCAACAGTATTATCCCGCTGCGTTTTAACAATCCTCCGGAAGTCGTTTTAATAGAGTTGAATAATTAAATGCATTTCAGCTTTTATGGGAAACTTCAAACTGTCAAATAATTAAGTTTGCTGTTTGTTTATAAAGATTTGTTATAACTGAATATTTTGATGTTTCGGGCTTTCTTTACTTTATAAGAAGGCTCTTTTTTGTGCGGCGATTTTTTAACAACATTAAAAAGTTTTGATTGCGGCATTTTACGTAGTCTCTGCAAGGTTTATGTAAAAAGTGCCAAGTCATTTTCCTTAATGTAAAGTTGTTGTAAAATCCGTATAAAATACCAAAAACGGCTTTACATTTATTTTACAAACATAAAACGAATATATGATAGAAACATATTTGGCAGTATCTTATAATCAGCCTTGTAAAGATGATTTACTTAAAAAAGGAGATTATGAAAATGAAGAAGTTATTGAATATTGCTTTATCTACAATTATTGCAGCAGGTATTTTAACAGGCTGTGGTTCATCTGCAACTGAAAGTGCAGATACAACAGCAGCACAGTCCGATGCTTCGGCAGACACAGAGAATGCAACAGAGGCTGAGGGTTCGGCAGAGGCAGATGCAGCTACCGATGAGAATATTGAAGGCACCATTACAATGAACGGTTCAACTTCTATGGAGAAGTTTGCAAATGCACTCAACGAAAGTTTTATGAATAAGTACCCAGGTGTACAGGCTACAGTTGAGTTTACAGGTTCCGGTGCAGGTATCGAGGCAGTTACAAACGGCACTGTTGATATAGGTAACTCTTCAAGAGCTTTAACTGATGAAGAAAAGGCAAACGGTCTTGTTGAAAACGTTGTTGCTATTGATGGTATCGGTATTGTAGTTAATCCTGCAACCACAGTTGATGATGTTACTACAGATCAGCTTAAGGAAATCTATACAGGCGCAGTTACAAACTGGAGCGAGCTTGGCGGTGAGGACAGCCAGATCGTAGTTATCGGTCGTGAGGCAAGCTCAGGTACAAGAAGCGCATTTGAGGAAATTCTCGGTATTGAAGATCAGTGTAAGTATGCACAGGAAATTGACTCTACAGGCGCTGTAATGGCTAAGGTTGCTTCTACTCCCGGTGCTATCGGTTATGTATCTATAGATATTATTGATGATACTGTTAAGACACTTAAGCTTGACGGTGTTGAGCCTACACAGGAAACTATCAAGGATGGCAGCTACACACTTCAGAGACCATTCGTTATGGCTACAAAGGGTGAAATCAGCGAGCAGAGCGAGGCTGTACAGGCACTCTTCGATTATATCAACAGCGATGAGGGTCAGGATATAATTGCACAGGTTGGTCTTATTTCCGCTAAGCAGTGATAATCCCCAAGGTCCGTATTAAATGAGCAGGTTTTAAGGATAAGGCTGTTACATCATATGTAGCAGCCCTTTCAATGAGTAAGGAGTAATATTATGGACAATACTAATGTGGTAACGGCAAAACGTACCGTTGCGAGCAATAATGCCGAGGGAGAGAAAAAAATGAGTTTTTCAATAAAGGGTGGCAATAAGGCAAAAAATATTACCGAACTTATTATGGAGATTATATTTATTGTCTGTGCCTTTGTGGCAGTTGCTGCGGTGCTTGCTATCAGTGCATATATGATTTTTTCGGGAGCACCTGCCCTTATGGAAGTGGGTATAGTTGATATGCTCTTTAATCCTGTATGGGCGCCCACAGCGTCAACCTCTTCTTTCGGTATAGCTTACATAGTGCTTACCTCTATCATAGGTACCGCATTTGCAATACTTATCGGTGTGCCTGTTGCGGTTTTGACGGCTGTATTTATTTCCGAGGTTGCAAGCAAGCCTGTGGCAGCGGTGGTTAAGCCTGCTGTTGAGCTGCTTGCGGGTATTCCTTCGGTTGTATACGGTCTTATGGGTCTTTTGATGATTAACCCTCTTATGTATAAGTTGGAGCTTGCTATTTTTGAAGGCTCCGAAACACATCAGTTTACAGGCGGTGCAAATATGGCTGCTGCTGTGTTGGTACTTGCTGTTATGATACTGCCTACAGTTATAAATGTATCACTTACTTCCCTCAGGGCAGTACCGGTATCTATGCGTCAGGCTTCCCTTGCGTTGGGTGCCACTCCTGTGCAGACTATCTTCAGGGTGACTCTTCCTGCCGCAAGGTCCGGTGTAATTACCGCCATAGTCCTTGGTGTAGGTCGTGCCATCGGTGAGGCAATGGCTATCCTCCTTGTTGCAGGTAATGCGGTTAATGCACCTTTGCCTTTCAACTCTGTCAGGTTCCTTACCACAGGTATTGTTTCGGAGATGTCGTATTCTTCCGGTCTTCACAGACAGGCTTTGTTTACAATAGGCTTAGTACTGTTCGTATTTATTATGATTATAAATATTATCATCAACAAACTTTTGGAGGGTGGTGCAGAAAATGACTGAGAGTATATATGCTAAAAAAATTCGCCCTTCGGATATGATTTTGCTTGGACTTGTACTTTTATCTGCCTTTATCTCTGTTGCCATATTGGTTGGAATTATAGTTTACGTAGCTTTCAGAGGTGTGGGCGCTATCAACTGGCAGTTCTTAAGTACGGTACAGTCAGCGCTTAACGGCACATTCGGTATTATAGGTAATATAGTAAATACCCTGTATATTATTGTTATTACTCTTATAATTGCTACACCTATCGGTATCGGTTCTGCGGTTTACCTTACTGAGTATGCAAAAAGAGGCAGAATAGTAAGAATTATCGAGTTTACTACAGAAACCCTTGCAGGTATTCCCTCTATTATATATGGTCTTTTCGGTATGGTTTTCTTCGGTACCTCTCTTAAGTTAGGCTTTTCCATCCTTTGTGGATCCCTTACCCTTACGATTATGGTACTGCCCACTATTATACGTACCACACAGGAGGCGCTTAAGTCTGTTCCCGAAAGCTACAGAAGCGGTGCTTTGGGTATAGGTGCAACCAAGTGGTATATGATAAGAACTATCATACTGCCAAGTGCCATGCCGGGTATCATTACCGGTGTAATCCTGAGTATAGGTCGTATAGTAGGTGAGTCTGCCGCACTTCTCTTTACTGCCGGCAGTGCATACCTTTTGCCAAAGTCACTGTTTTCGCATATCTTTACCCCTGGCGGTACACTTACCATTCAGCTGTACCTGAGTATGGCTAAGGCGGATTACACAAATGCCTTTGGTATCGCACTGGTATTGTTGATAATTGTACTTGGTATTAATGCCTTGGCTAAGTTCATGGCAGGTAAGTTAAGTAAAAACTGAGAGCGTTTATTATTTGATGGGAGAATAACTTTATGAGTTCAAAAATGAGTATAAAAAACCTTAATCTTTATTACGGTGAAAACCATGCTCTTAAAAATGTAAGTATGGAGATACCGGAAAAAGAAATTACCGCCTTCATCGGACCTTCCGGCTGCGGTAAGTCTACTTTCTTAAAGACTCTTAACCGTATGAACGACCTTGTTGAAAACGTTAGGATAGAGGGTGAAATAACCCTTGACGGTGAAAATATATACGGAAAGGGTGTTGACACCACTCTGCTCAGGAAAAAAATCGGTATGGTGTTCCAGCAGCCAAATCCATTCCCTATGAGCATATATGATAATATAGCTTACGGACCTCGTATCCATGGCATTAAGTCCAAGGCGAAGCTTGATGAGATAGTTGAAACCAGCCTCAGAGGTGCAGCGATCTTTGATGAGGTAAAGGACAGGCTTAAAAAGTCAGCTCTGGGTCTTTCCGGCGGTCAGCAGCAAAGACTTTGTATCGCAAGAGCACTTGCGGTCAGACCTGAGGTGCTTCTGATGGATGAGCCTACTTCTGCCCTTGACCCTATCTCTACCCTTAAGATAGAGGAGCTTATGGCAGAGCTTAAAAAGAACTACACTGTTGCCATCGTAACACATAATATGCAGCAGGCAACCCGTATATCCGACAATACTGCGTTTTTCCTTATCGGTGAAATGGTAGAGTTTGGAAAGACTGATGATTTGTTTACTCACCCACAGGATAAGCGTACAGAGGACTATATTACAGGCCGTTTCGGCTGATTCGGAGGTAGAATAAATGAGTGCTAGGCAAAGTTTTGAGAGCGATTTAGAGCTTTTAAACCTTGAAATGATTAAGATGAGCGCAATGGCTGAGCATGCTATAGAAAATGCGATTACAGCTTTTAAAAATAAGGATGAAAAGCTTGCAAACGCAATTATTGCAGGCGACAGGGATATTAATGACGCTGAAAAGCAGATCGAGGCAAAGTGCCTTTCCCTTATCCTCAGGCAGCAGCCTGTTGCCCGTGACTTAAGAAGCGTATCCACCGCCCTTAAGATGGTTACGGATATTGAGCGTATCGGCGACCATGCGGCTGATATTGCTGAGATTGTACTTACCATGAAGGGTGAGGATATATTTGAAATGGTGGAGCATATCCCTTCTATGGCTAAGGTTGCCGTTGAAATGGTGCATAATGCGGTTGCCGCTTTTGTAAATCAGGATTTGAGCCTTGTCAAGTCGGTAACTGAAGAGGATGACGTTATGGATGACCTCTTTGACAAAACAAAGAGCGAGGTTGTGGAGATACTTAAGCGTGGCGATGATTATATGGATTTGGGCGTTAATTTCATTATGATTGCCAAGTATTTCGAGCGTATCGGCGACCATGCGGTCAACATCTGTGAGTGGGTTGAGTTCGGTATGACCGGCGAGTATCAAAACAGAAGGATTTTATAAATAGTTGTCCTTTGCTATATTTAAAGGGGTGCTGCATTTCACAGCACTTCTTTTTTTGACGACTACACAAAAAATATTTTCTGTAAAACAATAAATATTGTATTATATCAAATTCAAAACATCAACTGCTTTTGGTAGAATGTTTTGGAAAGAAGGTGCGGTATGAAACAGAAGTATTTGGAGCAATACAGAAGATTAGGCTTAAAAATCGGCTATTACAGAAAACTTAAGGGCTTGACGCAGGAACAGCTTGCAGAGGCAATAGATAAAAATCTTGCTTTTATCGGTGCAGTGGAGGCACCTAATGTAAACCGCACGGTTTCCTTGGATACCCTTTTTGATATTGCAGAGGTTTTGGAAATACCTCCATATAAGCTTTTGCAGGACGATTGATTATTTGTATTGTGTTTTATGGATTTAAAATCACTGAAAGGATCGCATTGAGCGGTCTTTTTTTGAATAATTTTTTTACATTGTGCTAAAGAAACAACTGTTGTAGAAAACAGACTGCATAACCTTCCGTCTGTTTTCTATGAATAATTTCTTTACGCAGTGCTAAAGAAACAACTGTTGTAGAAAACAGACTGCATAACCTTCC
>CALWRD010000035.1 GCA_944383875.1 uncultured Clostridia bacterium
AACGGGAATAGGTATGCTGGTTGGCCTCACCGCCCTTATTCCTATAGTAGGTGCATTTATCGGTACTGCCATAGGTGCATTTTTGATAGTAATGGTAAGTCCCCTTAAAGCGCTTTTGTTTATAGTATATCTTTTAGTTCTTCAACAAATAGAAGGCAACCTGATATACCCCAAGGTCGTAGGCAAATCAGTGGGGCTGCCTGGGGTGCTGGTAATAACTGCGGTACTTGTAGGCGGCAGGATAGGTGGAATCGCAGCGGTGCTTTTAAGCGTACCTGTATGCTCCATACTGTACTCCCTGTTTAAGACGCAGCTCTCACGCAGAGAGAAAAAAAATATTGATAATGACAATCAGTTGTGATATGATAACTTGTGCAATACAGGACAAAAAAATCGGATTTATACTTAAGTAAATTACTTGTACAAAGCGCTCTGAAACAGCGTTTTATATACACTGTATATTAAACCCGTATTTTAAGAAAAGAGGTATTCAAATGAAGTACGTTGTATTATTGTGTGACGGTATGGCAGACTATCCCCTTGAGGAACTTGGCGGAAAAACACCTATGGGGGCATCCGTTACACCCAATATGGATAAGATTGCAAAAAAAAGCAAGGTAGGACTGGTTAAAACCGTTGCCGACAATCTTAAGCCCGGCAGCGATGTCGCAAACCTTTCTGTTTTAGGCTATGACCCTCAGATATATTATTCAGGTCGTTCACCCCTTGAAGCAGGAAGCATAGGCATAGATATGAAGCCTACGGATGTTTCCTTCCGCTGCAACCTGGTTACCCTTTCAGATGAGCCAGACTATAAGGATAAGACCATACTTGACTACTGTGCGGGGGACATTTCAACGGAAGAGGCGGCAGAACTGATTAAGTACATTGCGCAAAACTTTGATAATGATGAATTTAAATATTATAACGGCGTAAGCTACCGCCACTGCCTTATATGGAACAACGGTACTCTTGACGTGGGAACGCTTACACCTCCACACGATATTACAGGCAAAAAAATTAAAGACTATATTCCAACCCATCCCAACGCAGCCAAGCTGTATGATATGATGGTACGTTCTTATGACTTGTTAAAGGATCACCCTATAAACAAGGCAAGGATCGAAAGAGGGCTTGCTCCCGCAAACAGCATATGGCTTTGGGGTGAAGTTGTACGTAAGGAGCTTGCTCCGTTTACGGAAAAATACGGATTAAAAGGCTCAATGATTTCCGCAGTGGATCTGTTAAAGGGTATCGGCAAATTTTCCGGTATGAACGTGGTAAACGTACCCGGAGTAACCGGATATATAGATACCAACTTTGACGGCAAGGCACAGGCTGCCATTGATGAACTAAAAAATGGACAGGACTTTGTATATGTACATATGGAAGCACCTGACGAGTGCGGACACAGGAATGAAATTGAAAACAAAAAAAGGTCAATAGAAATAATTGACGAAAAGGTACTTGGTCCTATACTTGAAGCACTTGATGAGTATGATGACTACAAGATTATGATTTTACCCGATCATCCCACTCCTCTTGCACTTCGCACCCATACCAACGACCCCGTTCCTTTCCTTATATATCAAAAGAACAAGGAATTTGACGGAGTTGATGAGTTTACAGAGGAAACAGCTAAGTCAACAGGCTTGTTTATAGAAAACGGTCCTGAGATAATGAACTATTTTATTAAAGACTGACATAAAAAGGATGCCGCAGCATGGATTAATCTCCGCCTGCGGCATCCTTTTTGCGTAATACCAAATTATTAATTCTTGTTCTTTCTGTCTACATAGCTGGTATGGAGCAGTTTGTGCGCTCTTGGCTTTCCGGGAGCGTCAAAAAACTCATCATAAAGCATCTTCATAACAGGGCTTTCGTGGGACTTTCTTGTACGGCTTTGTTTATCCGTATCATAGAGAACCCTTGCCCTGAGTGTCTTAAGGTCAACATAATTTCTCACACTATCGCTCTGGATAGGCTGTCCGCCGCCGTTAATACATCCGCCGGGGCATGCCATTATCTCTATCATCTGATAATCAGCCTCACCGTTTTTCACCATTTCGCAGATTTGCCTTGCATTTGCAAGGCCCGAGGCAACGGCAACCTTAACCTCATTACCCTTAATCTTATAAGTAGCTTCCTTAATATCCGCATTGCCCCTTATTTCCTTAAAATCAGTCTTACTGAAGTTAGGATCAAGTATCCTTGCGGCTGTCCTGAGGGCTGCCTCCATCACACCGCCGGTGGCTCCAAAGATAGTACCCGCACCGCTTGCAAACTCAAAGGGATTATCAAACTTATCATAAGGTAAGTCAGTAAAATTAAGTCCCGCACCCTTTATCATCTTGGCAAGCTCCCTTGTGGTAAGGGCAACATCAACATCCTGATAACCGAACGCCTTTTCCTCTTCCCTGAGGACCTCAAACTTTTTAGCGGTACAGGGAATAACGCTTACCACAAAGAGATTATCAGGGTCAATGGAATTTTTTTGACAATAATAGGTTTTTAAAACAGTGCCGAACATCTGCTGAGGCGATTTACAGGTGGAAAGGTGCGGTATAAGCTCAGGGTAATAATGCTCCACAAACTTAACCCAACCGGGACAGCAGGATGTAAACATAGGCAGAGAACCGCCTCCGTCAATACGCTCTATCAGCTCATAAGCCTCTTCCATAATGGTAAGGTCGGCGGTAACATCCATATTAAACACCTTATCGGCACCTATACGCCTTATGGCATTTATCATCTTGCCCTCAACATTGGTTCCTATAGGCATATTGAAGCTTTCCCCCAAGGTAGCCCTGATTGAAGGTGCGGTAAAGAAAATAACCGTCTTACTTTCATCGGAAATAGCGTCCCAGACAAGGTCGATATTACTCTTTTCCGTAAGGGCGCCTACGGGACAGGCTACTATACACTGACCGCAGCCCACACAAGGTGAATCATTGAGGCTCTTTTCAAAGGCACAGCCCACATGTATACCAAATCCTCTCTTAATGGGACCTATAACCGAAACTCCCTGTACCTTTGAACAGGCGGAAACACAGCGCATACACTGAATACACTTATTGTTATCCCTGACTATATAAGGAGACTGATTATCTATAGGATACTGAACGTCTTCACCCTTAAACCTATCCTCATCAACATCATAGTCAAAAGCAAGCTTTTGCAGCTCACAGTGATTGCCTCGTACGCAGGAAAGACATTTTTTATGATGACTTGAAAGTATAAGCTCGATAGTAGTCTTTCGTGAAGTCCTAACGGCAGGGGTATTTGTATACACTTCCATACCCTCCTCCACAGGGTACACACAAGAGGCAACAAGTCCTTTATGTCCCTTAAGCTCAACCACGCACACACGGCAGGCACCTATACAGTTCACATCCTTTAAATAACAAAGTGACGGAATTTCCACATTAATACTCTTGGCAGCCTGTAAAATAGTGTAACCCTCGGGCACTTTTACCGGTATATCATTTATTTTTAAATTAACTTCACCCATATTATAAATCCTCCTTTAGCCCTTGGATATTGCATTAAACTTACAATTACGCTCACACAGACCGCACTTTATACACTTGTTTCTGTCAATTACATGTGGTTTTTTGGGGGAACCGCTTATTGCATTTACCGGACAGTTGCGCATACACAGGGTACAGCCTTTGCACAGCTTAGGATTGATTACGTAGGAAACAAGTTTTTTACAAACGCCGGCAGGGCATTTTTTGTCCGTGATATGGGAAATATATTCATCCTTAAAGTACTTAAGGGTAGACAAAACAGGGTTTGGAGCACTCTGACCGAGGGCGCAGAGAGAGGTTTTGTTCATATGCAAAGCCAGCTCCTTAATTTTATCCAGATCTTCAAGTTCGCCATTGCCCTCAATAATCTTTTCAAGGAATTGATTAAGCCTTCTGGTACCTATACGGCATGGCGTACACTTTCCGCAAGATTCATCCACAGTAAAATCCAGATAGAACTTTGCAATATCCACCATACAGGTATCCTCATCAAGGATAATCATACCGCCGGAACCCATCATACTGCCTAAGTTAATAAGATTGTCATAATCAATAGGTACATCTATATGACAGGCAGGTATGCATCCCCCTGAAGGTCCGCCAGTTTGAGCAGCCTTGAACTTTTTGCCGTTAGGTATGCCGCCGCCTATTTCCTCCACAATTTCCCTAAGGGTTGTACCCATAGGTATCTCCACAAGACCAACGTTTGTAATCTTGCCGCCCAGTGCAAATACCTTTGTACCCTTTGACTTTTCGGTACCGATGGATGAAAACCAGTCAGCTCCCTTAAGTATGATTTGAGGGATATTTGCATAGGTTTCAACGTTATTAAGTATGGTAGGCTTGCCGAAAAGTCCCTGTACCGCAGGGAAAGGTGGACGTGGCTTGGGCTCGCCCCTTTTGCCCTCTATTGAAGCAATGAGAGCCGTTTCTTCGCCGCATACAAAGGCTCCGGCACCAAGTCTTATCTCTATATCAAAGGAAAAATCCGTACCGAAAATATTCTCTCCCAGCAGACCGTATTCCCTTGCCTGATTAATTGCAATGGTAAGTCTTTGCACAGCAATAGGATATTCTGCCCTTATGTAAACATAGCCCTGCTTTGCACCTATGGTATATCCCGCAATAGCCATAGCCTCGATAATACTGTGGGGATCCCCCTCCAGCACCGAACGATCCATAAAAGCACCCGGGTCACCTTCATCCGCATTGCAGCAGACATATTTCACATCATTTTCCTCACGCTTTGCAAACTCCCACTTCCTGCCGGTGGGGAATCCGCCGCCGCCTCGTCCCCTAAGTCCCGACTCAAGCAGGCAGTTGATAACATCATCCGGCGTCATCTCCTTAAGCACCTTTGCAAGCGCCGCATATCCATCGGAAGCAATGTATTCCTCCACATTTTCCGGGTCAATCACACCGCAGTTTCTAAGGGCTATTCTAAGCTGTTTTTTATAAAAGTCGGTTTCACTGAGGGAAATTATTGAGCCATCCTCATGTACGGTTTTATCGTACAGCAGATGCTTTACAATGTTGCCTTTAACAAGGTGCTCTTCAACTATCTCCGCTACTCCCTCCGGAGTTGCCTGAGCATAGAAACAGCCCTCCGGATAGACAATCATAACGGGACCAAGTGAGCAAAGACCGAAACAGCCTGTTTTGACCACAAGTATTTCCTTTTCAATACCGTGACGCTTAAGTTCCCTTTCCAAGGCGTCAATTACCTTTTTACTGCCGGAGGATGTACATCCTGTACCGCCGCAGATAAGCACCTGTTTGCGGTAACCGGTCTGCTTGGCAAGCTCCTCACCCTGTTCCTTTACAAGGCGCCTGACCTGTACCAGACTATATTTCTGTTCCTTTATTTTAGCCAATTCTTCAAAAGTCATATATGCGCCCTCCTATTTCTTGGAATAATAATGATCCAGAATATCATTAACCATATCCGGCTTAAGCTTACCGTATACCTCATCATTAATCATCATAACAGGTGCAAGTCCGCAGGCACCTACACACCTTGTGGAATCAAGAGAGAAAAGACCGTCCTTGGTACATTCACCGGACTTGATGCCAAGCTTTTTCTCAACCGCTTCCAGTATTTTATCAGCTCCCTTTACATAACAGGCAGTACCGAGACAGACGCTTACCCGATATTCCCCCTTTGGCGTAAGTGAAAATTGAGAATAAAACGTGGCAACACCGTACACCTCGGACAGGGATATATTCAGTCCGTCAGCTATCATCTGCTGGACTTCTATGGGCAGGTAGCCGTATATATCCTGTGCCTCCTGTAAAACCGGCATAAGTCCTCCGGGTTGTGTCTTATGCTTTTCAATAACGCTCCTGAGCTTCCTTTCCTGCTCCGGAGTCCCCTTAAAAGTAGTTGTATCCGCCATATGAAACCTCCTTATTGAATACCCTGCACAGTCTTATCATCAAACAAAACCGACATTGACAAAATTATATCTATATTTTCACATTTATTTTGCCTTATGTCAATACATTTTTAATTAATTTGCACAAAATAAACACAATAAAATAATTTTTTTATATAATTTTAACACGAAATATTAACAATAGGTTTTTATCCTTGTGCATTTTAACTTTATCATAGATTCTGTAACCATATATACTTTTGTTAAAATATTAATATATGCACCTGACAGCAAAAAAGGGAATTTCCCTGTTTCGGAAAACTCCCTTATCTTAAGTATCTTATTCTTCATCCAGCTTTAATACGCTCATAAACGCAGACTGGGGTACTGTTACGCTGCCGATCTGGCGCATACGTTTTTTACCCTCTTTCTGTTTTTCAAGCAGTTTTTTCTTACGGGTAATATCACCGCCGTAGCACTTGGCAAGCACATCTTTACGTACTGCCGATATGGTGGTTCTGGCAATAATCTTATTACCGATTGCAGCCTGAATGGGTATCTCAAACTGATGACGAGGTATCTCTTTTTTAAGCTTTTCAGCCATTTTACGCCCCTTTTCCTGTGCACTGTCCTCATGCACAATAAAACTCAAAGCGTCCACAACTTCGTGATTTACCAGCATATCCAGCTTAACAAGCCTTGATTCCTGATAGCCTATAAGCTCATAGTCAAAGGAGGCATAACCCCTTGACCTTGACTTGAGCACGTCGAAAAAGTCATATATAATTTCATTCAAAGGCAGCTTATATGTAAGCAGTACCCTTGTTTCCTCCAGATATTCCATACCCAAATATTCACCCCGCCTTTGCTGGCAAAGCTCCATGATGGAACCTACGTATTCACTTGGCAGAATTATCTCCGCCTTTACAATAGGCTCCTCTATCTTTAATATAGTCGTTACATCAGGCATATCCGAAGGATTTGATAAATCAATAACATCCCCGTTTGTAAGATAAACCTTATAAATAACACTTGGGGCTGTGGTGACAATATCAAGATTGTATTCCCTTTCAAGCCTCTCCTGTATTATTTCCAGATGGAGCAGTCCCAGAAAACCGCAGCGGAAACCAAAACCCAGCGCCACTGACGTTTCCGGTTCAAAAACAAGGGCAGCGTCGTTTATCTGCAGTTTTTCAAGGGCATCTCGCAAATCCGGATACTTGGAACCGTCTGCCGGGAAAATACCGCAGTATACCATTGAATTAACCTTTTTATAACCGGGCAAAGGTTCTGCCACGGGATTTGATGCAAGGGTAACCGTATCACCTATATGAGTATCCCTGACATTTTTAATACTTGCGGTCAAGTAACCTACATCCCCTGCCTTAAGCTCATCCACAGGTATAAACGTACCCGGTCCGAAGGCGCCTACTTCAACTACGTCAAACTCCTTTTCCGTAGCCATAAAACGCACCCTGTCCCCTGCACGTAAACTGCCGTCAAACACACGCATAAAGACAATTACACCCCTGTAGCTGTCATATACGCTGTCAAAAATCAGCGCCTTAAGGGGAGCATTTTCATCTCCGTCGGGAGCCGGTATATCACTGATTATATGCTTAAAGACTTCATCTATGTTTATATCAGCCTTTGCAGATATAAGGGGTGCATTTTCAGCATCAAGACCGATAATATCTTCTATTTCATGCTTAACCCTCTCAGGGTCTGCCGAAGGCAGATCAATTTTATTGATAACAGGCAGCACCTCAAGGTTATTGTCAAGGGCAAGGTAGACATTTGCAAGGGTCTGTGCCTCAACACCCTGAGCTGCATCAACTACCAAAACAGCACCGTCACAAGCAGCCAGCGCACGGGACACCTCGTAATTAAAATCCACGTGACCCGGCGTATCAATAAGGTTAAGGGTGTATTCCTCACCTTCATCCGCTTTATAGATAAGGCGAACGGCCTGCGCCTTAATGGTAATTCCCCTTTCCCTTTCCAGATCCATATTATCAAGCACCTGATCCTGCATTTCACGCTCGGTAAGCAGACCCGACTTTTGAATAAGCCTGTCGGCAAGAGTACTTTTGCCATGATCTATATGAGCAATTATACTGAAATTTCTTATCTTGGATTGTCTGTCTGAACTCATAAATATTCTGTTTCTCCTTCTTACATCCTACGCATTAAGAGAACTTTCGTATCTTACTTAACGGAAAAATAATTATACCATAAGTTTAGTCAAAAATCAAAGAAACTTTCTATTTGGATGCGTCCTTGTTTTCTCTGTCCTTTAAAAGTATGCCCAGCTCATTTACAAAACTGTCAATATCCTTAAATTGCTTATATACCGAGGCGAAACGCACATATGCCACCTCATCCAGATCCTTAAGCTTTTCCATAACCATTTCGCCCAGTTCCTTGCTGTGTATTTCCTTACGCATCGAGTTAAGCACCGTATTTTCAATATCCATAGCTATTTTCTCAATCTGCTCAACGGAAACGGGACGTTTGTTGCAGCTCATCATAATGCCTTTAATAAGCTTTTCCCTGTCAAACAGCTCCCTTGTATTGTTGCTCTTTATTACGGAAAGAGGCAGACTGTCAATACGCTCATAAGTAGTAAACCGCTTTGTACACTTTTCACAGTATCTGCGGCGGCGGATTGCAGACTGATCCTCCATAGTCCTTGTATCTATAACCTTTGTATCGGGATTACCGCAAAACGGACATTTCATATCAACACCTCCAAATAATTATCTGCTTTAATTATAATACATTATTGAGGATTGCACAACAAAAAAAGGTAGAAAATATCCTTATATTGGGTTATAATGATAAAAACAGGAGGTGTTCTGATGAAAAATCCAAAACAAGCCAATATATTTATGGTGTTTTTTCTTGTATATGTATTTTTGTTTCAACTGTTTTCACCTGTCATTCTGGGCATACCCATGACGCTTTTAATTAAACTGGGTGTTTCGGAACAAACCCTTACGCAAATTTTGATAATAGGGCAGGACTTAATACTTTTTTTTATACCCATGCTTTTATATATGCTTTTTAACGGCAACAAGCTCAGGGAGCTGATACCACTTAAGCCGTTGTCCCTATCAAATGCAATATACGTAGTTTTTATTACCCTGCTTATGATGCCGATGATGTCGGTATTTTCCTCGATAACAAGTCTTTTTGTAAGTACCGAGGTAAATGACACTTTTACCGACATGATGATTAATTGTTCCTGGTGGGTATCGGTAATAGGCATTGCGGTAATGCCTGCAATATTTGAAGAGGGTATGTTCAGGGGCTACATACTCACCGGCTATAAAAACAGCGGCTTTGTACGTGCCGCATTAATTTCCTCGCTCTTTTTCGGTATGATGCACCTTGACCTTTACCAGCTGCCTTATGCCACCTTTGCAGGCATAGTTTTTGCAGGCTTTGTATATTACACAGGCTCAATATTTGCCTCTATGCTTGCACACTTCATAGTAAACGGCTCACAGACGCTTATGCTCATACTTGCAAATCAGCTCGTTGATATGAATCAGGTAATGGCAGAAGCAGAAACATATACCTTAGAGGAAACCATAAGCTCTATTTATACCCTTGTGTGGATGATGCTGATATGCCTGCCATTTTTGATTATTTTGCTTAAAAAGTTTATTAAAAGGAACTACGCAAACTGCCTTGAATACCGGATAGATGGTGTAGCCGAAGAGGGACTTTCCGCATATGCTGAACCCGAACCGAAAAAATGCATAGACAGATACTTTGTCATAGTCTGCATCCTATATATCGCTTATATGCTGATTTTCAGCATATAAAGGATGTCAACAAAAACTTAACTTAATTTTTACAAAAAAAATCCTTCGCCGCTGATAAAAAAATTTGTTAATTTTTTTCGAAATTTAGCTTGATTATTTCAAATTTGTGTATTTTTGACAAGGCTTTTTTCTTAATTGACATACAAATGAATTTTCATAAGTTTTATACATTTTGCCTTTTTTGTAAATTGAGAGTAAAATCCCACCTTGTCCACACCAAAAACAGTCTGAAAATGGGTTATTCACAAAGTTATCCACATTATCCACATTATTTTGCCTAAAAAATCTGTGGATAACCTATGAATATCGAAGTTATCCACAAATTCTCTTTAGTCCAGCAAAAAAGAGGGTTTGAAAATTTTGTTAAACTTTTTTGGGGAATATCTATTGTTTAAAATTTGTATAAAAAAAATAAAGGGATTTGAAACCTTGTGTAGAATTGTATTTATATAAGAAAATATTGTAGGATTGTATCCTGTTTGTACAGCCTGCATATATTTTCACCTACCGGCGGCTTGTCCGTCAATGAAAAGGAGTTGGTTTTATGCGTTACTCATTTATAGGTAAAAATATCAATATTTCCGACAGGTTTAAGGAGAAGATAGCTGCCAAGCTCGACAGAATAAGCAAACTCTTCCCCGAAGAAACCGAGGCAGTTGTTACACTTAGCAAAATTAAGCTTGATAATAAAATCGAGGTTACCGTTAAGCTGCCTAAGCGCATATTAAGAGCCGAAGTAACTAAAAATGATATGAATGCGGCTATTGACGAAGTTGTGGATGTACTTGAAAGCCAGATGACAAGATATAAAAGACGTCTTATCGACAGGACGAGGCACGATGCAAGCTTTGCCGAAGAGCTGCATGCATTTGAAAGCATTGATGAGCAGTACCAGGAAGAGGGCGGACTTAATATCTCCCGTACAAAGCGCTTTACGGTTAAGCCTATGGATGCGGAAGAGGCTGTAATGCAGATGGAAATGCTTGGACACAGCTTTTTCGTATTCAGAAACGCCCACAGCGATGCTATCAATGTAGTATATAAGAGAAAAGACGGATCCTACGGTCTTATAGATCCTGAGGAATAAAAGGCTGTTAAATATATTTGTTGGCTGATATGAGCTGTTCAAAATGGCATTGAGTTGTTTTGAACAGCTCTTTTTATTTGATAAGATGTATCCCACTAATATAGAATACCTATCAACCAACAAAAAAACGACTGCCCGAAAAAATTCAAGCAGCCGTTATATCATTATTCATTAAGCTTTTTCTTCATCTTATCGAAAAAGCCTTCCTTTTTCATATTATCTCCGCCTTCAGCAGCAAATTGTCTAAGTATTTCCTTCTGTCTTTCATTAAGCTTATTGGGAATTTGTACCTTAAAGGTAATTATCTCATCGCCTCTGATCTTAGGGTTACGCACATTAAACACACCCCTGCCTCTGAGGGTTACCTTATCCCCCGGCTGGGTACCGGGCTTAACGGTATACTTTTCATCGCCATCAAGGGTAGGTATGGTTATCTCATCACCCAAAGCCGCCTGCACCATGGAAATAGGAATATTGACAAGGATATTATTGCCGTCACGGACAAACACCTTATGAGGCATTACGGTAATGGTTATATACAAGTCACCGTTTTGTCCGCCTCTTTCACCTGCACCGCCAAGACCCTGTTTTCTTATGCTTTGACCGTGTGCAATACCCTTTGGAATATCCACCTTGACCGTCTTTTCCGCAGTAACATTGCCCTTGCCGCCGCATTTTGTACAAGGTGTTTTAATAACCTTACCTTCACCGCCGCAGGCAGAACAGGTTCTCACACTTTGCATCATACCGAAAGGCGTCTGCTGAGTTACCCGCTCCTGTCCGGTACCGTTACACTTTTTACAGGTTTCGGCATAAGTACCGGGCTTACAACCGGTACCCTTACACTCATCACAGGTTTCGGTAACAGGTATCCTGATGTCCTTGGTACAGCCAAAAACAGCCTCCTCAAAGGTGAGAGTCAGATTAATCTGCATATCTCTTCCCTTACGGGGACCGGACTTACGCCTTGAACCGCCGCCAAAAATATCACCAAAGCCGAAACTTTCAAATATATCACCGAAGTCCATTCCTCCGAAACCGCCGCCAAAGCCGCCGCCGTAGCCTGCTCCTGCGCCTGCACTGCCGTCAAATGCAGCATGACCGTACTGATCGTATGCGGCACGTTTCTGGGGATCCTTAAGTACTTCGTAAGCCTCATTTACCTCTTTAAACTTAGCCTCCGCCTCACTGTCACCGGGGTTATTATCGGGGTGATATTTCTTTGCCTGGGAACGGAACGCCTTTTTTATCTCTGCATCAGAAGCGCCTTTGGATACACCCAGCACCTCATAATAATCTCTCTTGGAAGCCATATCAATTACACCTGCCTATATACATCGTTAAAGAGCCGGAATAGGATACCCCGGCTCCTTGTTTGCTTACGGTTATCAACCGTCAATTATATCGTCGTTGCCGCTCTGCTGCTGACCGCCTTGAGCACCGCCCATATCTGCCGCATTGCCGCCTGCCTGCTGATACATCTTGGCACCGATCTCCTGCATCTTTGTGCTGAAGTTTTCACAAGCTGTCTTAAGAGTTGAAACATCAGCCTCACTCATACTCTCAGGAGTTTTGCCCTCACTTAAAGTCTTGAGGTTTGAAACTTCGCTTTCAAGAGTTGCCTTATCCTCTGCGGAAATCTTATCACCCATATCCTTGATTAACTTTTCTGTCTGGAAGATAAGGTTTTCAGCCTCGTTCTTAACGTCAACAGCTTCCTTACGCTTCTTATCCTGCTCAGCGTACTGTTCTGCCTCCTTGACAGCTCTCTCGATTTCCTCATCGCTGAGGTTAGTGCTTGAGGTAATGGTTATATTCTGTTCCTTACCTGTACCCAGATCCTTTGCGCTTACCTTAGTAATACCGTTTGCATCAATATCAAAGGTAACCTCAATCTGTGGGATACCTCTTGGAGCTGGAGCAATACCGTCAAGTCTGAACTGACCTAAGCTCTTGTTATCCCTTGCAAGAGGTCTTTCACCCTGAACAACGTTTATATCAACAGCAGTCTGATTGTCTGCATAGGTTGAGAAAATCTGCTTTTTATTAACAGGGATAGTAGTGTTTCTTGGAATAAGCACTGTGGACACACCGCCTGCAGTTTCAATACCAAGTGAAAGAGGTGTTACATCAAGGAGCATAATGTCGCCTGCACCTGCGTCACCTGCAATTTTACCACCCTGAATAGATGCGCCCAGAGCAACACACTCATCCGGATTGATACCCTTAAACGGCTCCTTGCCCGTAATTTTGGCAACTTCCTCCTGTACGGCAGGTATTCTTGTTGAACCACCCACAAGAAGAACCTTGTCAAGGTCGGCCGCTGTAAGATCAGCATCCTTAAGAGCATTTTGTACAGGTACAATGGTTGCACTTACAAGATCGGCTGTAAGCTCATTGAACTTAGCCCTTGTAAGGGTTTCATCAAGATGCTTTGGACCCTCCTGATTCATAGTAATATATGGAAGATTAATGTTTGATGTGGTAGCCGATGAAAGCTCCTTCTTTGCCTTTTCGGCAGCTTCCTTAAGACGCTGCATAGCCATCTTATCATTTCTTAAGTCAATGCCTTCTTTAGACTTAAACTGCTCTACAAGGTAATCAATTATCCTCTGGTCAAAGTCATCACCGCCAAGATGATTGTTACCGCTGGTTGCAAGCACCTCGATAACGCCGTCACCTATATCAATGATAGATACATCGAAGGTACCGCCGCCCAGGTCATAAACCATTATCTTCTGTTCCTTCTCATTATCAAGACCGTAAGCAAGGGCAGCAGCGGTAGGCTCATTGATTATTCTCTTAACATCAAGACCTGCGATCTTACCTGCGTCCTTGGTAGCCTGTCTTTGAGAGTCCGTAAAGTAAGCAGGCACAGTAATGACCGCCTCTGTTACATTCTCACCAAGGTAGCTCTCCGCATCCTTCTTAAGTTTTTGTAAGATCATAGCGGAAATCTCCTGTGGAGAGTACTTCTTATCATCATAAGTGAACTTGTAATCCTCACCCATGTGCCTTTTAATTGAAATAACGGTACCGTCAACATTGGTTACCGCCTGTCTTTTTGCGGTTTCACCCACAAGCCTCTCGCCGCTCTTTGTAAAAGCAACTATAGAAGGTGTTGTTCTTTCACCTTCGGAATTTGTAATAACAACAGGCTGACCGCCTTCCATAACTGCAACGCATGAATTGGTAGTACCTAAGTCAATACCTATAATTTTTCCCATTTTGTATTCCTCCTAAAAATTAACTTTGCTGCCATTCTATATAAATTAATTTGCTACCTTAACCATACTGTGCCTTATAACCTTATCCCCAAGCTTATATCCCTTTTGGAATACCTCAACAATAACATTATCGTCACAGGTTTCATCATCTATATGCATAACCGCATTGTGATAATTCGGGTCAAAGGGCTCGCCCTCCGCCGGTATCTCTTCAACACCAAGCTCAGTAAGTACATCTCTAAGCTGCTTAAGTATCATTAATACGCCCGTATAAAGGGGATCCTCCGTATCCGCAGCGGAATTTACCGCCCTTTCAAAGTTGTCCACAACAGGCAGAAGCTTTTCAACAGTATCCCTGACACCGTTGGAGTAAATAGCTGCTTTTTCCGCAGTAGTGCGCTTTCTGTAGTTGTCAAACTCGGCAACCTGCCTGAGATACTTATCAAAACTTTCCTTTGCCTTTTCCTCTGCCTCCTTAAGCTTTAATTCAAGCTCATTTTCATCCTGCTCAACTTCGGCAGCGGTTTCCTGAGCTTCCGAGTTTTCTTCCGAAATAATCTGCTCCTGCTCAAGCTCCTTCTTTACTTCATCATCCATATATTTATCCTCCGTTATCCTCATCCTCAGATGCCTTTATTACATTGTTGATGCTTTTAACAATGGCGTTAAGCAAAGACACCGTCTGGCTGTAATTCATTCTTGTAGGACCTATGACGCCTATTGTGCCGTAGGTATTGTTGCCATATTTATAATTTGCTCTTACAATGCTGCAGTCCTTAAGCTCTTCCATATTATTTTCACCGCCGATAACAATCTGTATCTTACCCGGTGTACCGGAAGGATTTTGCCCAAACAAAGTAATAAGCATCTTTTTTTCCTCAAAGGCTTGGAAAAAGCTCCTTGCCTTGCCCACATCGCTGAACTCGGGGAAATCAAGTATATTATTAACGCCGCTTGCATAAAACTGAACGTCTTCTTCCTCTTCAACCGTACGTTTTACAGCCTCCGCTATATCTGCGGCAAGCTCCTTGTAACCTCCGAATTTCTCGGTAATGGCATCAAGGCTCTTTTCATCAAGGGTCATTATGTCGCACTGCTTAAGCAGCATATTAAACATAGCGGATATACGATTGAGCTCATCCATATCAGGCGCAAGGCGGCAGCTTATAACGTGATTTTTAATAACCTTGTTATCCGTAACCACTACGCATACCACCGATCGCTCATCAACCGGCACAAGTTGAATATGCTTGACCTTGATCTCACGTCCTTTAGGCTCCGTAACCACAGTGGTATACCTTGTCAGCATTGAAAGCACCTTTGCAGTCTGCTTCATAAGGTAATCGATATGATTAAGATTCTGATTTACAAGCTCTTTAAGTGCCTTTGTTTCAGCACCTGTAAGCTCCCTTGAATGCATCAGGTGGTCTACATAAAGCCTGTAGCCTTTATCCGAAGGCACTCGACCTGCCGATGTATGCGGCTGAACTATAAGCCCCAGCTCCTCCAAATCACTCATTTCATTTCTGATGGTAGCTGAGGAAATACCCAAATTATATTTTTTTGCAATGGTACGTGAACCTATTGGTTCAGCAGTTGCCACATAGTCGTTAATGATTGCCTCAAGTATCTTTATTTTCCTATCATTTAAAATCATACAATCACACCCTTAAACAAAAACCGATATGAGTGATATTTGATTTGTTAGCACTCATCTCTCGTGAGTGCTAACTCTTTACTAATAAAATATCACTTGTAAGGCAATTTGTCAAGTGATATTTGTAAAATTTTTATTTATTTATATTAAAATATCAATGGCATATTATCCATCAATTCATTTGTTAAATTCTTCTTTATTAAATATCGGAGGGCAAAGTTATATACACTCTGAAACCGTTATTGTTTTCCGCATGGAGACTGCCCCCATGCGCATTAATTATTTTATATGCCATAGGCAGTCCCAAGCCATGCTTCGTTTTGGGAATTTTCTCTATATTTTCAAGCACATCTTGATCAACACCGCTGCCATTATCCCATATGTTTATTTCAACCATATTCCCTAATTTATTCGTATGTGCTTTTATTACTATGCTGCATCCTTCCTTATTGTGAGAAATACTGTTTGAAATTATATTAAAAAATGCCCTCTCCAGCAAACTTTCGTCTCCAAGCACAAACGCCTCCTCACATTCGGAGATAAACTCAACAGAGTATTTATCATCAAGTCCCGCATTAATAATATCGGAAACAGTCCGCCTTATAAGGGAACACAGCCTTATTTTCTTCTTCCTGAAGGGCTGCATATCATACTCAAGGGACGACATAAGATTAAGATCCTCCACAAGCTTTTTAATTTTAATGCTTTGTCGCTTGATTATATCAGCTCTTTTTCTCTCCTCCTCATTTAAAGCATCATTTTCTGACATTGCCTCCGCATTGCCCAGAATAACCGAAAGGGGCGTACGTATATCATGTGATATACAGCTGACCCATTCCGAACGTGCATTATCACGTTTTTTAAGCAGATTATTTTTCCGCTCTATTGCTGCCGATGTATTGTTTAAGTTACGGGCAATTTCTCCGAAAATACCCCTTTCTTTCAATTTAACGGGCTTTTCTTCCTTTAAATTAATTATACCCTTTACCATAAGCCTCAGCTGCCTGTATAAACCTGTCCCTATTATAAAAGCAATGATTGCGGCAAGCGCAGCATTTATAAGCAGCACAGTCAATAAACGCCATGGCAGATCGCTGAACCACTGCATGGAATATTCCGTACTGTATTTGCCTACGGAGTTTTTGGGATAGCCAAGCACCAAAAGACCATGATCCTCTGTATTTACATATACGGGATAGTCGTTTAAAAACCAACGGGTCATTGACGCTATATCCATAACGGTATAATGTGTGGGAATATCCTCCGGCATATTACAGCTCCAAACAACCTCCCCAGACTCATCTATAAAAATACACCAACAGTCAGGGGATACCAGAGAGGCGTCGGCAGATACTTTGCCACTGTCATCAACGGTAAGGCTGTCGGAAATCATATTCAGTTCCCTTCGTGGCGAGTTTTCATAAATATTTTCCGTATCGGTTGCCACAACGGCCAGTGCAAAAAAGTTAATTATTAATAAAATAACAGCTATGGCTGCCGCACTGAGCACAAAACAGGCATAAATTTTAAATGCGGTGTTCTTCATATTAAATTACCAACTTGTACCCTATACCCTTTACGGTAATAATATGTGAGGGTTTGGATGGATTTAGCTCCAATTTTTCCCTTATGTGCCTTATATGCACCATAAGAGTGCTTGCATAACCATAGTAATCGTCACCCCATGCGGCAAGACACAAATCATCATTTGTAACGATTTTATTTTTATTCTCATACAGCCTTTTAATCAATATAAGCTCCTTTGCTGTAAGCCGTATTTCATCATCTCCACATATAACCGAGGCTGTTTCAAAACTGACTCTTCTGTCCGGCAGATCAAAACCGCTCTGCACAGGCTCCGTTTGATATGTTCTCTTAAGCAATCCCTTTACTCGCAATACAAATTCCCTTGTAAGAAAGGGTTTTACAATATAATCATCCGCACCAAGCTCAAGCCCTCTGAGCCTATCCTCAGCCTCCCCCCTTGCCGTCAAAAAGATAACAGGTGCATCGGAAAATTCCCTTATATCCTCATACAGCGAAAAGCCGTTGCCGTCGGGCAGGGATACATCCAAAACAAAAAGGGCTATGTTCCGCTGGGAAGCAAGCTTAAGCGCCCGGCTGCAGTTTTCAGCCGTAAAGATATGATAAAAGCCCTCCTTAAAAAGGCTTTCCTCCAGCAGCTTTAATATTTCCTTTTCATCATCCACAAGCAATATATTTTTATTTAAAAGCTCTTTCATAGCCATCACCACCCTTATTATATCATCAAACCTCAAGCTTTTGAATATATCCTCTTAAAATTAAGGTTGCCTTAAGGATGAATTAAGCTTAAAAAAAGACCTGCATTATATACTTTAGTCATAAAAAACGAAAGGAGAGTTTTTATATGAAAGAAGTTATACATACCTATAAGCTTACCAAACAATATAAGAAAAAAACAGTGGTAAATGAGCTTGATATGATTGTACGGGAGGAAAGCATATACGGATTTTTGGGACCGAACGGCGCAGGTAAATCCACAACCCTTAAAATACTGCTCGGTCTTGTCAAACCCACATCGGGCGAAGCAGATATACTGGGCAAAAAGCTTAATTCCCAAAACAGATTAAGCATATTAAAAAATATCGGTTCACTCATTGAGTCCCCCTCCTATTACGGTCACCTTACTGCAAGAGAAAACCTGCAAATAATACAGACCATCCTTGATTTGCCGAAAAAAAATATAGATGCGGTACTGAAAACAGTCCGTCTTGACAAACAGGAAGGCAAAAAGGTATCCGAATACTCTTTGGGTATGAAGCAAAGGCTTGGGCTTGCCTCCGCACTTATAAATATGCCAAAGCTGCTTATACTGGACGAACCCACAAACGGACTTGACCCTTCCGGCATACAGGAAATACGTGAGCTTATACGTTCCCTTCCAAAGGAATACGGAATGACGGTAATAGTATCCAGTCATCTGTTAAGCGAAATAGACCAAATGGTTGACGATGTGGGAATAATAGCCAACGGAAGAATGATGTATCAGGGCAGGCTGAACAAGCTGCATATGTTGGACGAGGGCAAAAGCCTGGAAGAAATATTCCTTGACCTTACAGGTAAGGAGGCAAGCCTATGATAAAGCTGATCAAATGCGAATACCTTAAAACAAGAAGAAGATATATACTGCCTGTGACCCTTGGCATAACCGCAATGTACCTTGCACTGCTGTTTTACGGTGAATACTCCGATGATGCGCTTAGGCAGGGCTGGTGGGCGCTGCTTTACCAGCTGCCGCTGCTCAACACTATGTTTATGCCCATATTATGCATAGTGGTTGCCTCTAGACTTTGCGGCCTTGAGCACAAGGGGGCAACATTTAAGCAGCTGTTTACCCTGACCTCAAAGGGCAGCTTGTTCACCGCAAAGCTGATATATGGACTTGGTATAATCACGGTACCGATACTGATACAGTTTGCGGCAATATACATTGCAGGATGTTATCTGGGTTTCGGCGGAGTATATCCTTTGAATTTATACCTGATATACCTTCTCTCCACACTGCTTACCACCTATGCAATTTATGTTTTTCAGCATTGTATGTCCATGCTGTTTAAAAATCAGGCTGTCTCCTTCTTTGTGGGAATAGGAGGAGAATTTACGGGACTGTTTTCCATGTTCTTACCCCAGATACCCTGCTTAAGGAAAATACTCATATGGGGATATTACGGGGATATGCAGTTTGTGGGAAACAACTGGGACAGGGAAACAAGAATTAACGATTTTTATCTTATGGATATAAATTATGCGGCATTTTTTATAATAACCACAGTCGCAGTACTGATGTATTTAATAGGAAAAAAATTGTTTACCGACAAGGAGGTTTAAAATGATAAGAGTAATAAAAGCCGAATGTATCAAACTGCGCCGTTCACCTATCTGGCTTGCATTTTTGCTGATGCCGCCCATTTCGGCGCTGCTGGGCACAATAAATTACAGTGCAAACACAGAAATACTGCAAAATGAGTGGTACAGCCTTTGGACGCAGCACACCCTTTTTATCTGCTACCTTATACTGCCGCTGATGCTTGGTATATATTGCGCTTACCTGATGCGGCTTGAATACAATAATAATAACTGGAACAAAGTGCTTACCCTGCCGATTCCCATATACAAAGTATTTTTAGGCAAGGTGGCAGCCGCATTTTTTATGCTGGTAATAAGTCAGGTTTGGATAGGCATATTATTTGTCATAAGCGGACGTATAGTGGGACTTGATTCTCCGCTGCCATCACAGATGCTTGTCTGGCTTATGGGCGGTGTATTGGGCGGTACCGTTATAATTGCAATTCAGCTTCTGCTGTCCGCAGCGATAAACAGCTTTGCACTTCCCGTGGGCGTCGCTCTTGGGGGCAGCATATCCGGGATTGCAGCCCTTGCCAAGGGTTTTGGCAATATATATCCTTACTCCCTTATGGCATATGGAATGAACTCCAACTCGCCGCAGGAGTTTGATATAGGCACCTATCCGATATTTGTATTAATCTGCATAGTATATACGGTGTTGTTTTCAGCTGCGGGAAGTATATATTTGGCAAAAAGGGATAATTAGTATATTATTCAATACAAAGGGACTGAAACCTGTAACAGACAGAATTCAGTCCCTTGATTTGTAATAAAATTATGTAATTTATCTTATTTTACAGATGAAACGCTCTGATCCTTAAGAACAACATCGTGAGCACCGCCTTCAACTATACTTGTAGCGGAAACAAGGGTAATCCTTGCCTTCTCCTGAAGTTCGGGGATAGTAAGTGCGCCGCAGTTACACATAGTTGACTTGATCTTTGCAAGGGTAAGAAACTGGCAGAGATATGATTTGGGCGGCGCACAGAAGCTTTCCTTCGAGGAGGGTGTTGACTCA
>CALWRD010000036.1 GCA_944383875.1 uncultured Clostridia bacterium
ATGGATGAACTCCGAGGGTCACAGGGCAAATATCCTGAATAAGAACTTTACACAGCTGGGCGTGGGCTACGTAGGCGGCTCAACCACCTACTGGGTACAGATGTTTATCGGATAAGAGCTGAACACAGCCGATAAAAACTAACATAGTAAGCACATAGAACAGCTCATAGTAGAAATCCTGTAATTAAGCGGTTTGAACATACTAACATACTTCTTCTCTTTAAAAATAAATATAATATATATATAATATATCCTTAATGGGAAATCCCGACGTAGAAAAGTAATATATATTGTGAAAAGAAATAAAGCCTTTTTACTATGTTCCTATGTTCGCCTGCCGAATAAGCGGCTTTCAGTCTTTTTTGAACCTGTTTAGCCGTGTACGGCTTCTATGTTCACTCGGTTCGGAAGATTAAACTCACCTGATAAAACAGGGTCGGGACAAATAAGGGAAAGTTTTCCTTTATGTCCCGATCCTTTTTTTCAAAGCGCCGAATATTTCCGAACAAATTTTTTAGTTTTTTTATAAAAAGCTATGGAAAAACAAAACCGATTCTGTTATACTATGTATTGATGATTATTTACAGAAAGAGTGATTATATATGCCAATTAAGGCTTTGGATAAACTGCCGGCCAAGAGCATACTTACCGATGAAGGTATATTTGTAATGGATGAAAGCCGTGCTTCACATCAGGATATACGTGCGCTTAAGGTGCTTGTACTTAACCTTATGCCAAACAAGCAGCAGACAGAGGTTCAGCTTCTCAGGCTTATGAGCAACTCGCCTCTTCAGATAGACGTTGATTTTATGCATATGGAAACCCATATATCAAAAAATACATCTATGGATTATCTTGCGCATTTTTACAAGGTATTTGATGATGTTAAGGATCAAAAGTTTGACGGTATGATAATCACCGGGGCGCCTGTGGAACAAATGGATTTAAAAGAGGTCAATTACTGGAAAGAGCTGACGGAAATAATGGAGTGGTCAAAGACCCACGTCACTTCCGTTTTCCATATTTGCTGGGGCGCTCAGGCAGGGCTTTATTACCACTACGGCATACCAAAGTATCAACTTCCCAAAAAGATGTTCGGTGTATTTCCTCATACAAAGGTATATAAGCACTATGACCTTTTAAGGGGCTTTGACGATATATTTTATGTGCCCCACTCACGCCATACCGAGGTACACAAAGAAGATATACTGAAAGTACCGGAACTTACCATACTTTCGGAATCAGCCGAATCCGGTGTATACATAGTTGCCAATCATAATTTCAGGCAGATATTCGTTATGGGACATTCGGAATATGACTCCAATGCACTTAAAAACGAATATTTCCGTGACAAGGAAAAGGGACTTGATATTGATGTGCCCAAAAATTACTTTAAGGATAACGACCCCAACAAGGAGGTAGTATCCATGTGGAAGGCACACAGCTCACTTCTCTACACCAACTGGCTTAACTTTGTATATCAGGAAACACCTTATGATATTAATGAAATCTGCTGAAAATAGAGGATGATCATATGGATTTTAAAGTTGTATCCAAATACAGCCCCACAGGGGATCAGCCACAGGCTATAGAGCAGCTTTCCGAGGGCTTTATGCAGGGGAAAAAGTTTCAGACGCTGCTGGGAGTAACGGGCAGCGGCAAGACATTTACCATGGCTAATATTATTGAAAAGCTGAATAAGCCCACCCTTGTTATTGCTCACAACAAGACCCTTGCGGCACAGCTTTACAATGAGTTCAAGGAGTTTTTCCCCAACAATGCCGTTGAATACTTTGTTTCTTACTATGATTACTATCAGCCCGAGGCATATGTCCCCCAAACCGATACCTATATCGAAAAGGACAGCGCCGTAAATGATGAAATAGATAAACTCCGTCACTCTGCCACCTCCGCCCTTTCAGAAAGGCGGGACGTTGTTATTGTGGCAAGTGTAAGCTGCATTTACGGACTGGGCGCACCTATAGATTACCGCACAATGACCCTTTCCATACGTCCGGGTATGACATGGGAAAGGGATGCGGTATTAAAAAGGCTGGTGGAGATACAATATAACAGGAATGATATGAACTTTGTCAGAGGTACTTTTCGGGTGCGTGGCGATGTTGTGGAGGTCTTTCCTGCGGAAAGCAGCGACACGGCAATACGTATCGAGTTTTTCGGTGACGAAATTGACAGGATAAGCGAAATTGATGTGCTTACAGGGGAAATCAAGGGTATAAGAAACCACGTGTCCATATTCCCTGCGTCCCACTATGTAACTTCCGGAGACAACTTAAAGCGTGCCCTGCGTACAATAAGCGAGGAACTTGACGAGAGAGTCGGGGAGCTTAAAAGCCAAGACAAGCTCCTTGAGGCACAAAGGCTGCTGCAGCGAACCAACTACGATATGGAAATGATACAGGAAATGGGCTTTTGCTCGGGAATTGAAAACTATTCACGCCATCTTGACGGCAGAGCCCCCGGAAGTATGCCCCACACCCTTATTGACTACTTTCCCGATGACTTCCTTATTATAGTTGATGAATCTCATGTGACCATACCCCAGATAGGGGCTATGTACAACGGTGACCGCTCAAGAAAGATGAGCCTTGTGGAATACGGTTTCAGGCTGCCCTCCGCCCTTGACAACAGACCCCTTAAGTTTGAAGAGTTTGAGGGCAAGATAAATCAAATGCTTTTCGTGTCCGCAACTCCCAACAAATACGAAATGTCCCACAGCGAAAACACGGTAGAACAAATAATACGTCCCACGGGACTGCTGGATCCTGAGGTGGATGTCAGACCTATCAAGGGTCAGATCGACGACCTTATAGGGGAAATAAACAAGACCACCGCAAAGCATCAGAAGGTGCTTGTCACCACCCTTACAAAGAAAATGGCGGAGGATCTGACAGACTACCTGCGTGAAAGCGGCATAAGGGTGAAATATCTCCACTCTGATATAGATACCCTTGAAAGGCTGGAGATCATCAGGGACTTAAGGCTTGATGTCTTTGACGTTCTTGTGGGTATCAATCTTCTTCGTGAGGGCTTGGACATACCGGAGGTAAGCCTTGTTGCAATACTTGATGCGGACAAGGAGGGCTTTTTGCGTTCCGAAACCTCACTTATACAGACCATCGGCAGAGCTGCAAGGAACGCCGAAGGTCACGTCATTATGTATGCTGACGTTATGACGGATTCTATGCGAAGGGCAATTACGGAGACGAACCGCCGCCGCAGCATTCAGGAGGCATACAACAAGGAACACGGCATAGTTCCAAAGACCATTACCAAAAAGGTACACGAGATAATAAAGGCAACGGAAGCCGTAGAAGGCAAAAAGCATACAAACCTTGAAAAGGATCCCGAGTCCATGAGCCGTGACGAACTGCTTAAGGCAATAGCTCAGCTTGAAAAAAAGATGAGGGCTGCCGCTGCGGAACTGAGATTTGAGCAGGCTGCGGAGCTGCGTGATGAAATAATAGAGTTAAAAAAGCTTAGTTTATTATAACAGGATGAAATTATGGAAAACAACAAGATAATAATCAGAGGAGCAAAAGAAAACAATTTAAAAAATATTGACCTTGAAATACCCCGTGACAAGCTTGTGGTTTTTACAGGTGTAAGCGGATCGGGCAAATCCAGCCTTGCCTTCGATACCATATATGCGGAAGGTCAAAGACGGTATGTGGAAAGTTTGTCCTCCTATGCCCGTCAATTTCTCGGGCAAATGGAAAAACCGGACGTGGAGAGCATAGACGGTTTGTCACCGGCTATTTCCATAGACCAAAAAACCACAAACAACAATCCCCGTTCAACCGTAGGCACGGTAACGGAGATATACGACTATCTCAGACTGTTGTTTGCACGGGTAGGCATACCTCACTGTCCGAAATGCGGCAAAGTCATACAAAAGCAGACTGTTGACCAAATAGTAGACAGAATACTGGAAATGCCCGAAGGCACCAAAATACAGCTTTTAGCCCCGGTGGTACGAGGCAGAAAGGGAGAGCATACAAAGCTGCTTGAAGATGCAAAGCGCAGCGGTTACGTCAGGGTGCGTGTTGACGGCAGCATCTACGACTTAAGCGAGGAAATAAAGCTTGAAAAAAACAAAAAGCATAATATCGAAATAATCGTTGACAGACTGGTTGTCAAGCCCGAAATACAGCAAAGGCTCTCCGGCTCCATTGACACAGCTTCCGCCCTCTCCGGAGGATTGCTGACATTGGATGTAATAGGCGGCAATGAAATAACTTTCAGTCAAAGCTTTGCCTGCCCCGACTGCGGCATCAGCATAGAGGAAATAGAGCCTCGTATGTTTTCCTTTAACAATCCCGCCGGTGCATGTCCCGACTGTACCGGTCTCGGTGTTAAGCTTATCTTTGATGAGGATCTTATAGTACCCAATAAGGAACTTTCGCTGAGAGAAGGCGCCATAAACGTAAGCGGATGGAACTCCGTCAACTCCCCGGGCACAATGAGCAATTCCATATTTAATGCACTTTGTGAAAAATACGGTTTCAGTATGGATACCCCTTACAAGGATCTGCCGGAGGAAATAACAAAAATACTTATGTACGGTGATAACGAGGTTATCAAGGTTTCATACAACAGCGGAGGTACCGTTAAGTATTATCCCTATGAGTTTGAAGGCATAATCAACAACTTAAAAAGACGTTATACTGAAAATGCCAATGACTACAGCAGACAGGAAGAATTTGAGCAGTATATGACAAACATAACCTGTCCTACCTGTAAGGGTAAGCGCTTACGTCCAGAAA
This sequence comes from uncultured Clostridia bacterium, assembly GCA_944383875.1. Classification (GTDB taxonomy): domain Bacteria; phylum Bacillota; class Clostridia; order Lachnospirales; family CAG-274; genus CALWRD01. Next base: position 4,788 of record CALWRD010000036.1, read on the forward strand.
TACTTGCGGTAAAAATAGGTGATAAAAGCATCTCTGATGTTACCGAAATGTCCATCAAAAACATAATCAAATTTTTTGATGAAACGGAATTTACCGAAAGGCAGCTTGCTATAGGTGAGTTAATACTCAGGGAAATAAGGGCAAGGCTTAACTTTCTCTCATCTGTGGGGCTTGAATATCTCACGCTTTCAAGAACGGCAGGTACCCTCTCCGGCGGTGAATCACAGCGTATAAGGCTTGCAACCCAGATAGGTTCAGGTCTTATGGGGGTGCTCTATATCCTTGATGAGCCAAGCATAGGTCTGCATCAAAGAGATAATGATAAACTCCTTGCCACTTTGCGGCATCTCCAAGGCTTAGGCAATACCTTAATCGTTGTTGAACACGATGAGGATACCATGCGTGCGGCGGATTATATTGTTGATATAGGTCCATATGCAGGTACCCACGGGGGAGAAGTTGTGTATGCGGGAGAGTATGAAGGCATACTTAACTGTGAACGCTCCGTAACAGGTGCCTTTTTAAGCGGCAGAGAAGAAATAGCCGTACCTCAAAACCGCAGGGTGGGCAACGGCAGCTTTTTAACCGTAAAGGGTGCAGCCGAAAATAATCTTAAAAATGTTAATGTCAAACTGCCTTTGGGCACATTTATATGTGTAACCGGAGTATCCGGCTCAGGCAAAAGCTCATTAGTAAATCAGGTTATTTATAAATATCTTGCCAAAAACCTTAACCGTGCCAAAATAAAACCCGGCAAATGCAGAGAAATAACGGGACTTGATAAATTGGATAAGGTAATTGCAATAGATCAAAGTCCCATAGGCAGGACACCACGTTCAAACCCTGCCACCTATACCGGACTTTTTGATTTGATAAGGGACTTATTTGCCCAGACTCCCGATGCAAAGGTAAGGGGCTTTCAAAAGGGAAGATTCAGCTTTAATACAAAGGGCGGCCGCTGCGAAGCCTGTGCCGGCGACGGCATCATCAAGATAGAAATGCACTTCCTGCCCGATATATTCGTGCCCTGTGAAGTCTGCGGCGGAAAGCGTTACAACAGGGAAACACTGGAGGTCAAGTATAAAAACAAAACCATAGCCGATGTACTGGATATGACGGTGGATGAGGCACTTGACTTCTTTGAAAACATTCCAAAGATAAAAGCCAAATTGGAAACCATTAAGGCTGTAGGCTTGGGATATATCAGGCTTGGACAAAGCTCCACCACCCTTTCCGGCGGCGAGGCACAGAGGGTCAAGCTTGCAACGGAACTAAGCAGACGCAGCACAGGCAAGACGGTATATGTACTTGACGAACCTACCACAGGACTGCACAGCTATGATGTACGCAAACTGATTGATATATTACAGAGACTTACCGACAGCGGCAATACGGTCATAGTTATTGAACATAACCTTGACGTTATAAAAACCGCCGACTATATCATTGACCTTGGTCCCGAAGGAGGGGACGGAGGCGGAACCATCGTTGCCAC
>CALWRD010000037.1 GCA_944383875.1 uncultured Clostridia bacterium
AATATTTTTGGGAAAATTCTACAAGAAACCGCATATAAAATTTGTATGCACTTTTGTATGCACTTAAAGGACGAAGTGCTGAAACCTCCTTATTTTAAGCCTTTTGAGAGACGGTGTCGAGGGTTCAAATCCCCCTTCCGCTATTTATACACCGCTTGGATAAATATCTGAGCGGTTTTTTATTTAAAAAAAGGCTTGCACTCGACAAGCCCTGCAAATGTAATCACAATTAATCTATCTTTGTTTCGTCCGTTCTGTTTTCAGCTTTTCTCTTAGCTTCCTTTTCAACATTCATATTTTCCTTTTGCCTGCGTTCTGCAATTTTATCGGAAATATCCTGCCAGCTTATACCCATATCCACCATAAGTACTTCAAGATGAAAAATAAGATCACAAGCTTCGGCAATAACTTCGCTGTTGTCGTTTTCCTTTGCCGCTATAATAGTTTCCGTTGCTTCCTCACCGATTTTTTTCAGTATCTTATCTCTTCCCTTGGAAAAAAGGTAACTTGTGTATGAGCCGTCCTGCGGATTATCGCGTCTGCCCCTTATAACATTATATTCCTCTGTAAGAGTATCATTAATATTAGGCATTATTTTCTCCTCCTTTAAAATCCTCTATTTTTCTGTAAAAACAAGATCTATTTCCCGTATGGCATGCCGCACCCACCTGGTCAATAAGCAAAAGGATAGTATCACAGTCACAGTCATACCTTATTTCCTTTACATATTGATAGTGACCGCTGGTTTCACCCTTAACCCAGAGGCTTTGCCTTGATCGGCTGTAATAGGTTCCTTTACCTGTTTTTAAAGTAAGCTCAAAGGCTTCCTTATTCATATAAGCAAGCATAAGTACCTCTTTGGTTTTATAATCCTGTGCTATTGCCGGAATAAGTCCGTCCTTGTTAAATTTAAACTCAATATCCATAATACACCTCAAATTCTGACAGGAATACCCCTGTCCGCAAGATAATGCTTTAAATCAAGTATTTCCATTTCACGATAATGAAAAAGACTTGCCGCAAGGGCTGCCTCCGCTCCGCCATCAGTAAGCGCCTGTGCAAAATGCTCCATGCTGCCTGCACCACCCGAAGCAATGACAGGAATCGAAACAGCATCTGAAACGGCACGTGTAAGCTCAATGTCGTAACCTGCTTTGGTTCCGTCACAATCCATACTGGTAAGCAGTATTTCACCCGCTCCCCGTTTTTCAGCCTCAACGGCCCATTCAATGGCATCACGCCCTGTATTTACTCTACCTCCGTTTAAATAAACATCAAATCCGCCCGCATCACGTCTTTTTGCATCTATGGCAACAACAACACACTGATTGCCGAACTTTTCGGCAGCTTCGTTAATAAGCTCAGGGCGATTAAGGGCGGCAGAATTAACCGAAATTTTATCCGCACCGGCGCTGAGTATTCGTCTGAAATCGTCTATCGTACGAATACCTCCGCCCACAGTCAGCGGAATAAACACCTGCTCCGCAGTCCTTGCAACCACATCGAGCATAATATTTCTTGCATCGGAGGATGCGGTTATATCAAGAAAGACAATCTCATCTGCCATTGCCTGATTATAAAATGAAGCAATTTCGACCGGATCACCTGCATCTCTCAGATTAACAAAATTAACTCCCTTAACAACCCTGCCGTTATTAACGTCAAGACAGGGTATTATTCTCTTAGTATGCATATGTAACCTCCAACATTAACTTTCACCCTTGCGCTTTTTGATATGTTTGCCCACTATTTCCGAAACATCTGAAACCGTTACAAAAGCCGAATTATCATCGTCATGAATGAGCTTATAAAGCTCATGAAGTTCAATACGTGTAACTACGCAATACAGAACAACCTTTTTACCGCTTATAAGACCTTCGCCCTCTATAAGTGTAACAGTACGTCCCAGTTTTTTATATATATTATCCGCTATAGAGCTTGCATTGTTGGTTATAATTGTGACCGCCTTTGCCTGTTCAAGACCCGTCTGCACTCCATCAATAACTCTGGAAGTGATAAAGTATGTCATAAGGCTGTACATAGCTCTGTCTGCACCAAAAAGATAACCTGCTGCGCAATAAATAACTATATTAATACCTAATATAATTTGTCCTACGGACAATCTTGTTTTTTTGCTTATCAAAAGTGCGGCTGCCTCAGTGCCGTCTATGCAGCCACCGCTTTTAAGCACAAGCCCTACCCCTATACCTAAAAACAATCCTCCGAAAACTGTGGAAAGCAGAGGGTCATCTGTAGCCTGAACGGTATCAAGTACTTCAAGCATAACGGAAAAGAGTATCATTGCATAAGTTGCCTTAACAACAAAACCCTTGCCAATTTGTTTATAACCCACAATAAAAAACGGTATGTTAAGTATAACTATGACAATACCCATTGGGACGGTCGTAAGCTGATTAATAATAAAGCTTACACCAACCACACCACCGTCAAGGATTTTTACCGGCATAAGAAATAAATCCATTGCCGTAGCTGCAATACAGGCGCCTAAAGTTATAACAAGAAAACTTAAAACTTCCCTAACTTTTTTGTTAGATGTAAAAGTTTCCACAAAATCATCTCCAAACTACTTTTCGTAGGTTTCAATAACTGTTCTTAAGTCCAGTGCTCCGTTATAAAGCGCCCTGCCTATAATAACACCTGCGCAATTAATATTTTTGACATTTTCAATATCCTGCATGGTAGACACTCCGCCGGAGGCAATTATATTAAGCCCCGTTTTATCCACAAGCTCCTTGGTTGATACTAGGTTTGGACCGCACATCATACCGTCCTTGGATATATCTGTATATATTATATTTTTTATACCGTAATCCTTCATCTGAAGGCAGAGGTCTACAGCCTTAATGCCGCTTACCTCTTCCCAGCCCGAAACAGCAACCATGGAATCTTTTGCATCAACGCCAACAGCTATTTTATCACCGTACAGCTCAACAGCCTCTTTTACAAGCTCAGGCTTTTTTACGGCAGCCGTACCGATAATTATCCTCGAGGCGCCGGCATTAATCCTGTCTGTTATATCAGCCAGCACACGTACACCGCCGCCTGTCTGGATAGGAATATCATACTTAACTCTGATATCCTTGATTATGTCTGTAATAAAACTTTTACCGTATCTTGCACCATCCAGATCAACTATATGTATATAACTTGCTCCCGCATCTATCCAAGCCTTGGCTGCATCTACGGGATTTTCGTTAAATACCGTAACATCATCAAATCTGCCCTGAGTAAGTCTTACCGCCTTACCGTCTTTAATATCTATTGCCGGATATATCTGCATATTATGCACCTCCAAAATTCTTTAGTATCTGTAAGCCTACATCACCGCTTTTTTCCGGATGAAACTGAAGTGCAAATATATTATCCTTTTGAACTGCCACCTGAATTTCCTTGCCGTAATATGTAGTTGCGGAGACAACAGGTGCGTCGGTTTCAAGATAATACGAATGCACAAAGTACACATAAGGGCTTTCCGGCAAGCCATCAAACAGAGGCGAACGCATCTTTATATTAAGATTATTCCAGCCAATATGGGGTTTTTTAACATTGTCCGGAAGGAGTTTAATCTCGCCCTTTATTAAACCAAGACCGTCAAACTCCCCGTATTCATAACTTTTGTCAAAAATCATCTGCATACCGAGACAAATACCCAAGAAGGGCTTTTTATCACCTGCTGCCCTGTAAATAACCTTATCTATACCCTTATCCCTAATGGTTTTTATTGCATCTCCAAAAGCGCCTACTCCCGGAAGCACAAGTTTGTCAGCCGCTTCCATCTCAGCAGTATCATCCGTAACCTTAGCATCATATCCAAGATACTCAAAAGCTTTTTGAACACTGCGCAAATTTCCCATTCCGTAATCAATAATAGCTATCATCATTCCAACATTCCTTTTGTAGATAATACACCGTCAATGCGGCTGTCTATGGTTACTGCCATATCCATAGCTTTACCAAACGCCTTGAAAATACCTTCGGCAATATGGTGATTGTTTTTACCGGAAAGCACCTTGATATGCAAAGTCATACCACTGTTGTCAGCTACTGCCCGGAAAAACTCCTCCACCATCTCGGTATCAAAATCACCTAAAGCAGGCTGTGTAAACTGGGCATCAAAACAGAGCATAGGTCTGCCCGAAAAATCTATTGCACAAAGTACGAGCACCTCATCCATAGGCAGCAGGGAATATCCATAGCGCTTAATGCCGACCTTAGAACCCAGTGCCTGTGAAATACACTTGCCAAGCACTATACCCACATCTTCTACGGTATGGTGACAGTCAACATCAAGGTCACCCTCTACGTTTACATTCAAGTCAATAAAACCGTGCTTTGAGATATGTGTCAGCATATGGTCAAAAAAACCTATTCCCGTATAAATATCATTTACGCCGCCGCCGTCAAGGTCAAGGCGCATATTAATCTGTGTTTCAAGTGTATTGCGTACTATTTCTGCCGTTCTGCTCATACTATGCCTCCCTTTGTATAATTATACTGCTGTACAGATGTAAAGGTAAACGCTTACATTCTTACTTTAACTGAATTTGCATGTGCCGTAAGTCCCTCTGCCTCAGCAAAGCGTATAACATCCTTACCGAGATCCTTAAAGGCTTCCTCGGAAAAAGACAGTATACTTGACTTTTTAATATAATCGTCAATGGAAAGAGGGGAGAAAAACCTTGCTGTGCCGCCTGTGGGCAGTACGTGGTTAGGACCCGCCATATAATCTCCCAAAGGCTCCGGAGTATAATGTCCAAGGAAAATCGCACCTGCATTTTGTATCTTTGGCAAAAGCGAAAAAGGTTCCTTTGTACATATTTCCATATGCTCCGGTGCCACTGCATTGCTGAGGGCACAAGCCTCATCATAATCCTTTACCAAAATAATTGCTCCATAGTTTTGTAATGACTTTTCGATAATTTCCTTACGTTCAAGCACGGCAGTCTGTTTTTCAAGCTCTTTGCTTACCTCTTCGGCAAGTCTTGGACTTGTGGTTATAAGTATTGCCGAAGCCATTTCATCGTGCTCAGCCTGTGAAAGCAGGTCAGCCGCAACATATGTACTGTTCGCACTATCATCCGCAATGACAAGTATTTCGCTTGGTCCCGCAACAGAATCAATATTTACATAACCATATACACTTCTCTTGGCAAGTGCAACAAAAATATTACCCGGTCCCACTATCTTGTCTACCTTTGGAACAGATTCGGTTCCAAAGGCAAGAGCAGCAACAGCCTGTGCTCCGCCTGCCTTATATATCTTGTCCACACCTGCAATATCCGCAGCCACTATTGTAGTAGGATTAATCTTTCCCACTTTGCCCGGAGGGGTAGTCATAACAATGTCCTCAACCCCCGCTACCTTTGCAGGAATAATATTCATAAGCACGCTTGAAGGATAAGCAGCCTTTCCGCCGGGAACGTAAACTCCCACTCTTTCAAGGGGTCTTACCAGCTGACCCAGCATCTCACCGTTTTTGCTTGGCTCAAGCCAACTGTTGATCTTCTGCTTTTCGTGAAAAGCAGCTATCCTTGCAGCTGACTTTCTGATAACCTCTATCAGGTCATCGTCCACTTCTTTATATGCCTGCTCAATTTCGTCTTTTGTAACAAGTATATTTTCAGCAGTCACTTCGTAGCCGTCAAACTTTCTTGTATATTCAAAAAGAGCTTTATCACCATTAGCCCTTATATCGGCAATAATCGCATCTACCGTCTGCTGTACCTCTTTATTTTCAAGCTGCGAACGGGATAGAATATCTTCAACCAGCTTCTTCCCTTTTTCATCACCATATTTTATAACAGAAATCATTTTAATGCCTCCAAATTTCTCAGTCCGCTTATCAGCTGCGCTATTCTCTCGTGTTCAAGCTTCATACTTACCCTGTTTACAACCATTCTGGCGGAAACGGGACAAATTTCTTCCAAAACTTCAAGCCCGTTTGCCTTTAAAGTTGATCCTGTTTCCACAATATCAACTATCACATCAGCAAGCCCTACTATCGGAGCAAGCTCAACCGAGCCGTTAAGCTTAACTATCTCTATGGTCTGATGCTTTTTTTGATAAAAATATTCCCTTGCTATATTGGGATACTTGGTAGCTACCCTAAGGTCATTGTTTTTATTAAGCTTTTTAGCTGTATCCGCATAACCTGCCACGGCAAAACGACATTTGCCAAAACCAAGATCCAAAACCTCATACAAATTTCGATTTTCCTGCAAAAGAGTATCCTTGCCCACAATACCTATATCTGCCGCACCGTATTCAACATATGTAGGCACATCCGTCGCCTTAGCAAGGAAAAACTTAAACTTCTTTTCCTCATTGGTAAATATAAGCTTACGGGAATTTTCCTTCATCTCTTCGCAGGTAATATCAAGCTGTTCCAACAACTCCATCGTTTTTTCGGCAAGTCTGCCCTTAGCCAGCGCAAAAGTAATGTACTCCATTATTCTGCCTCCTCTGTATTGATTTCGGTAATGCCCTGTCCGTCAAAGCACAGCACCTTTTTAATGCCGTTTTTGCGTGCGTAAGCAACACTGCTGTCAGCGTCAAATCCAAGCAGACCCATTTCAACTGTTTTTCCTTCTTTTCTCAATCTGTCTGCCTCTTTCATGGCAGCCGTCCTGCCCTCTTCGTTAAAAACAGTTAAATATTCCGCCGATGAAGGCACTCCGTAATCATTACGTCCTTCAAGCACCGACATAATATCATTGACCTTAACCGCAAGTCCTACAGCCGGATAGGAGGCGCCGTAATTGCCAACCAGCCTGTCATATCTGCCTCCGTCTATAACCGAAAAACCTGTACCCCTTGTATAGGCCCTGAAAACTATACCTGTATAATAATCAAAATGTCCCATAACACTTAAGTCAAAGGAAATATACCTTGCATATCCGCAGGCATCAAGCAAATTGTAAAGTCTGCGCATATACTCAAGTGCATTGATTGACTTTTTATTATTTACCAATGACTTTGCTGTATCAAGCACATCAATTTCACCTATGAGTAAAGGTAAATCATTAAAAAGCTGCTTAAGTTTCTCGCCCATGTCAAGATTATTTACTATCTCACATACTCCCACATAATTTTTGTCAATAACACTGTCTATTATTTCCTCACTCAGCTCAGCGCCCAGCTCCGCCTCTTCAAGAACTCCCTTTAAAAAATCTACATCGGCAATATCTATCCTGAAATCATCAATCCCTACCGCAAGCAGACTGTTAATTGCCACCGAAACCGCCTCTGCATCTGCCTCAATGGAATTAACACCGATAAGCTCAATGCCTGCCTGCGTAAATTCCCTGAGTTTACCCTGATAGCTTTCATTATATCTGAAGGCGTTGCCTACATATGAAAATCTGAAAGGCAAATCCGCCTTATCACATGCGGTTGCTGCAATACGTGCAATGGCAGGCGTTACGTCGGGACGCAAAGCCAGTATTGAACCATCTCTGTCCACAAACTTATACATACGCTTGGCATCTACGCTACCTGTACCCTCATACACCTCCATATATTCAAACATGGGAGTTATAACGCATTTGTAATTGTAGCTGTCAAATACAGCTCTTACCTTCTTTTCAATATCATTTTTCAAAGCACATTCCGCAGGCAAATAGTCTTTTACTCCCGCCGTTGTATGCAATCTGTTGTTGATCATAATCCACCTCACGCCTTTACTTCACTGTGATAAAGTGATAAATTACTAAAATTATACCATATCCCCGCTATTTGTCAATAGCAACTTATTAAGCATCTTTTCAAATCCGGAGCTGAAGGCAGCATTTTGCGCTTCCGTTCTTTTCTTTATATGTGTTGTTTTACCTCCTGCTCTACGGATTTTTTGTGAAATATATCTGCTCATCAGCATACTGTCAATATTTTTATCGCTGTATTCAATACCGTTTTGGTTAATTGCCAATGCACCCTTTGCAAGACAGAGTGCGGCAAGGGCGTAATCCTGCGTTACAACCACGTCACCTCGTTCACATCGTGAAAGCAAAGCAAAATCGGCACTGTTTTCTCCTTTATCAACGGTAATAACCTCAGCCGTATTTTCATTAAAATCAAAGAAATGTGATGTATCGGAAACAACTATCACTTTAAGACCGTATTCAGCGGAAATTTCCAGCACAATCTTTACTACGGGACAACCATCTGCATCTATAAGTATTTTCATATGTATGCACCATAATTAATCATAAAAATCATTCCTTTTCATCACAACCGACTCTAATTATATCACATTTTACCCAGTTGTCCAATCACTTTTAAAGATTTTCAAAGCTGTTGTACAAATTTAACATTCCATAGCCCCATTGATTATTGGGATATATCTCACCCGTACCTTCAACCGCACCCCTTACAAAATAAGAGGTTATGGTCATTGTATTAGCCGTATTGATACCATTGCGCAATATAAGCCATTCCATCATAAGAGCGGCCGCTCCCGCACTGACCCCGCTTGCAAGACTTGTTCCACTTCGTCCATTAATATTAACGGCAGGTGCACAAAAATACGGTCTTAACGAAGCAAACCTGTTCGGACCTCTTCCCGAGGCGGCATATATACTGTTGTCAGTCATATTGTATCCCCCCACAACCATTACATCCTCGGCAGTGGCAGGGGTAGTAACCGTAAAATAAGGGTCAGGATTTAGAAAGAATGTGTTTTCATCAATAAAACCTCTTATAGGCAGCCATAAATGGATTCTCCCTGCTGACCGATTATAATTATACAACCTTATTGTCCATATTCCCATGGCAGGGCGAATAATACGAACAGAAGTATACTGATCACTTGCTATGTCTTCAGGAATAAAGTACTTGACCTGTACGACTCCGCCCCCTTTGGGAAGGGTAACACTGCCACTGTAATTCGGTATTGGCTGAAGGCGTTCAATAATTTCTCCCAAAGGCGATATGATTTCCACAGCAACGGAATTGACAATAAAATTCCATATCCAGACATTAATACCGGGCTCACCCTCTGCCACTGTAATTTCAACATCTTTGTATTCATCCTCCGTATCAAACTCAACAGAGGTATGATGTCTTGCTATACCCTCATTACCTGCCGGCACACATAGGCAAACTCCGTATCGTTTTGCCACCTCTGACAGATATTCCTCCAGTGATGACTGACCGCTGTGCCCTCCCTGATTGGTTCCCATACCCAGGCATATTACAACAGGTCTGTTTAATTCGTCAGCCTTTTTATAGGCGTAGCTTACCCCAAGCATTATATCGGAAGATGCATATGCCGGTGTATCGTTATCCAAAAACATTTCTTCCTTAAGATATTGTTTAGCCTGCTTAACTTTTACAATAATCATCTCCGCCTCGGGAGCGGCACCGTTTCTCCCTGCCGCAATTTCTGCCAGAATAGTGCCGTGACCTATTGTATCGGCAGAATTTATGGCATATTCCCCCTTAAGCGCTCTGTTAATATCCTCATTAGTATACTCCCTGCCAAAACATTGACTGCTTTCACCGCTTTCATCACTCTGATCCCAAAGGTAAAGTATCTTGCTTGTATTGTCCTCATAGATAAATTCACTGTTTGTATAATCTATCCCCGTATCAATTACAGCAACCAGCACCCCGCCGCCACGCAGATTAAGATAAGGCTGATTTTGTACGTTTGTAATGCCGCTTTTCTCCAAAACAGTTTCATACTGCATAAGACCAAGTAAAAAAGGCTGTCTTATTCCGTATGTATTTGTAAGCATAGTTTTATTTCTCTCATAATATTCTCTGCGTACATATACAATATTGTAACTGCTGTTTATAGGACAAATTGATATATTTTCATTTTCCTCTATATTGTCTATAAAGCTGTTTTGCCTTTGAACAAAGTCATAATACTCTCCTGAATAAAAAGGAGAGATACTTGTGGGTGTAAGTTCTTGTGCTGCAACGGAAGCCACACTTTGCTGCAATAAGGACATGGTATTTTCAAAGCAAAGCTTTCCATATCCAAGCTGAGGATTGGGATACTCGGTATTGGCATATCTGACAGCACCACGCTGCAAATACGCCTTAAGCTTTTCCCCATACATAAACAAATCATTGCCGAGCACTATGCCCCATTGCATAACAAGAGCCGCAACACCTGCTGCATGGGGAGCTGCAAAACTGGTTCCTGTAAAAAGGTCAAGCCCACCGCCAACTAAGGGTGCAGGCACATT
>CALWRD010000038.1 GCA_944383875.1 uncultured Clostridia bacterium
TGCGTTATATAAATGAAAGCGGCTGCGACTTGGTGCACTGTCACGGTGCAAGGGCAAACTATATAGCCATGTTTATAATGGGCAGGGTCAGGGTGCCTATGCTTACCACCCTGCACAGTGATTACAAGCTGGACTTTAAGGGCAATGCACGTAAGCAGATGATTTATACCCCTATCAATGCCTTTGCTCTCCGCAGGTTCAGGCATATCCTCACGGTTACTCAGGCATTTAAAAATATGCTGGTTTCAAGGGGATTTGACAGCAGCAGGCTCCATGTTATCTACAACGGAATTGATTTTAACAAGCCTCTTAAGGCGGTCAGCCCCCAACAATTTATGAAGCATACGGGGTTGGAGTACGACAGCGGCAAAAAATACGTTGGCATTGCCGCAAGGATGTACGCCGTTAAAGGCGTGGAGGTTTTTCTGGATGCGGCAAAGCAGCTGTGTGCAAAGCACCCCGACACAATGTTTTTGGTCCTCGGAGACGGGGATATGATGCCAAGGTGCAGGGAGTTTGTGGAGAAAAACAAGCTTGAAGGTCAGGTTAAGCTCCTTGGACAGATACAGGGTGAGGAGCTTATGAACGGCTATTATGCCATGGTGGATGTAAATACCCTTACTTCTTACTCCGAAAGTTTTCCCTATGCTCTGCTTGAAGGGGCAAGGTACGCTGTGGCAACGGTGGCAACCGCCGTGGGCGGCATACCGGAGATGATAGTCGACGGTGTAACGGGCTTTCTTGCACCCAGCGGTGACAGCACTGCAATAGCCGAAAAAATCGGTATGCTTTTGGATGACGATGAATTAAGACATAAAATCGGAAATGACTTTTATGAGGACGCCAAAAAACGCTTTTCGGTGGAAAGCATGGCAAGGACTCATATAGATATATATAACAATATTATAGAGAAGGAGAAATGAAATGAAGCTTATTGACGAAAAAGGCAGGTTGTTTGGTAAGGTTAATGTGGTTGACCTTATTGTACTTGTTATTATAGTGGGTGTAATAGGCGCCGTAGGTTACAGGCTTACCTCTTCAAGACTTAACGCAGGTGGCGGCAATCCTCTTACCACAGAGGATCAGTACTGTTATGTGACCCTGTATTCCTCACTTGTTGTGCCTGAGATCTCCCAGTCCCTTGAGGTGGGTGAAAAGCTTGTGGCAAATTCCCAGTATACGGATGCTGAGATAGTTTCCATTGAAGAAACACCGGCAGCTTATGTTGCAACCAATGATGACGGTGAGGCGGTTTTAAGCGAGCATCCTTTATGGAAGGATGTTACCGTTGTGGTTAAGGAAAAGGTTGACCCATCAAGCGTTATCCTTAAGGTAGGCGGTCAGGAAGTAAGGGTAGGCTACAGCTACATCCTTAAGACCCAGACCGTTGAAACAAACTGTAAGATAAGGGCTATCGAGTTTAAGGATGAGTAAGGGGTGATGATATGCCCGGATTTTTAAAAGGCAGCATTTTTGTCAGTTTGCTGACAGCCTGTTTTAATGCCCTTGCAAGAGCCTATGGCTTCAGCAGGCTTAAAGGCTTTGTTTCCTCTTGTGCACTTTGTTTTAAAGACTGTATGATTTACAGGCTTTGCAGTAAATATTTCAATAAGCCCTATTACTTTGAATACAGCCTTACTCTCAGGTTTATTAAGCAGATAGTGGGTATAGTGGACATACCTATGTCCCTTATCGGCAGATTTGTGCGCTATATTGTAAGCGGAAGCCTTTTTGTGGCGGCAGGGGATGCCCTTGCTGCGGCTGATGCAAAGGGCAGGCTTACGGCAGCCGGTGTAATCGGCGTTTTTATCGGCATAGGCTTTTTTATCGGCAGTCTTATCAAAGGAGCGGCTCCCGGGGATTATATTATGCCGGGGATCATACTTCTGTTTTCGGTTGTTATACTTATTTCGACTAAGTTTATTGATTGTATTAAAAACAGTGTTATTTACAGATTTATTGTTTGGTTGGTGAAAGCGTGAACAGGTCATATCTTATTATTATAGCGGCGGTTGCTTTTGTACTGGGCTTTGCCGCAGCTCTGGGGTCTGTAATTATAGCCCTTGGAGCGGCATGTGCCCTTGCCTTTGTGATTATGCTGCTTGTTGATTATGAAAAGTCAATATATGTGCTTGCCGCATACAGTGTGCTTGACTATGTACTGCGTACCTTTGTGGGGGGCGTGCTTGCAAGTGCATGGGACGAGGCGTTTCTGCTTGCGCTTATCCTGCTCTGGCTTTACAAATGGGCTATGTGCCGCAATGAAAAGCCCTTTAAGGCAGCCCCTATGGATCTGCCCATAGTTATCTTTATTGCGGTTATGCTGGTGGTGCTTATTGTCAATTCCCCAGACTTTTCCATTTCATTGGAGGGATTCCGTGCGGTTGTACAGTATATACTCTGGTATTTTGTGGTTTTGCAGCTGGTGAAAAATCAGGAGGGTGCAAAGGGAATAACCACATTCTTTGTGGCAGTGGTCGGTCTTATGGCAGTCCACGGCGTATTCCAGTACATTATCGGGGTGGAGATGCCCGCAGGCTGGGTTGACCGGAATGAGGCTGGGGTGCGTACAAGGGTTTATTCAATCCTTACAAGCCCCAATATTTTCGGTTCCCTGCTTACGCTTGCCTGCCCTATGGCGGTTTCCCTCTGCCTTGGGGAAAAAAGTACAGGCAGGAAGATTGTTTTCGGCGGTTTTGCCCTTATGATGATGGCGAGCCTTGTCTTTACCTCCTCGAGGGGTGCATGGATAGGTTTTGCCGTTGCCTTCCTTGTATATGTACTTCTGAAGGACAAGCGTCTGCTTATCCCGGGCATTATTGCTATTGTTCTGGTTATTGCCCTTGTGCCAAGTGTGGGCAACCGTATCACCTATATGTTAAGCCCCGAGTATATTGAGTCCAGTCTTAAGGGCGGACGTCTTGTAAGGTGGCTTACGGGACTGAGGATACTGGAGTTTTATCCAATATTCGGTCTGGGTCTGGGACATTTCGGCGGCGCCGTTGCAATGAATCACGGTCTTTCCACCGTGGTGGATGTTGAGGTGGTTGACACCTTCTATATGGACAATTATTATTTAAAGACTGCTGTGGAGTCCGGTATAGTGGGCTTTATTGCCTTTGTGTTTTTGATGTATCAGGTGTTTATTAACGGACTCAGAGTGGTTAAACTTACCAAGGGTGACGACTTTAATCGCCTTGCCTGTGGTATTTTGGCAGGGCTCAGCGGCGTTATGGTGCACAACTGGGTTGAAAATGTGTTTGAAGTACCGCTTATGACGACGGTATTCTGGATGTTTGTGGGTGTGCTTATGGCTGTATGGTACAGCAAGGTACACGGTATTGAAAGGGAATAATATTTATTGCAAGAAATGCAGGCATTTCTTGCAGTAGGGGTACTTACGTACCCACCGTGGAAGTAACAACCCGTGCCTTAAAGAGGTCTTTGACCTCTTTTCGACACTTATGCACCGCAAGAATGCGGTCACCCTTTAGGGTGACTTTTGCGTCAGCAAAAGTGCTGACTTGTTATCCCTCGGACGGGCAAAGCTCGTCCTGCGGATTAAATTAAGAAAACCAAGGTTTTCTTAACACCTTTCCTTTGAGTTACCCGATAATACAGGTTAAGTATTAATTTACCTTTAAAATCAAACTGATTTTAATTTTTGGGCAGTCAGTGAAAAAATTCTTTACTGCCTGTCTTAGATTTTTAATTTTGTAACTGCCGGTACGGCTGGAGGTAGATGCTATGATAAATTTATTAATAGCAGGTTATCACGGCTTCGGGAACTGCGGCGACGAGGCAATTTTGCTTGCCATGACTACCAACATCAGGGCTATGGCTCCGGATGTTGAGATAACGGCGCTTTCGTATAACCCGGAGTTTACTAAAAGTGAATACAAGGTTAAAGCCGTACAGAGGTTCAATGTTGCGGAGGTGCTTAAGACCATAGCTTCAAGCGATATTGTCTTAAGCGGAGGCGGTACCTTGCTTCAGGACGGCACAAGTACACGCTCACTTATTTATTATCTTGCAATTATCAAGACGGCAAAACTGCTTAAAAAACGGGTTATGCTCTATGCCAACGGTATAGGTCCCGTCAACGGCAGACTAAACCGTCATCTTGTAAAGGCGGTTGTAAATACTGTTGATATGATTACTCTCAGGGAAAAGCTGTCGGAAAACGATCTGCGCAGCATAGGGGTAAGCAAGCCCAATATTATTGTGACTGCGGACCCTGCCTTTACCCTGAAGTCCGTAAGCGATGAGCAGGCTGATAAGTTTCTGGAGACGGAGGGTGTGCCACGGGACAAGCAGCTTGTGGGTATATCCGTCCGTGCCTGGAGCAGAGCCTTCGGCGGCGAGGAATACCTCGACAAAATGGCGCAGGTATGCGACAGGCTTATTGAAAGCGGCAAAAACGTGGTCTTTGTGCCCATGGAATACCCAAAGGATCTGGAGGTTTCAAAGCGTGTTATCTCCAAGATGGAAAAGAGGGCATATCTGATAGAAAACAGATACAATCCACCTCAGATCATGGGCATCGTGGGCAGGCTTGACCTGATGATAAGTATGCGCCTGCATACCCTTATCTTTGCCGCAGTTAAAAATGTGCCTATGCTGGGCATTATCTATGACCCCAAGGTTGAATACTACCTTAAGGTGCTGGAGATGCCGGAGGCGGGAGATGTGCGCAGCGAGCATCTTGATGTTGATAGGATAGTCCGCCGTGCAAAGGATATATTTGCGGATATGGAGCATTATAAGGCAATTCTTAAGAAAAATGCGGATGTAATGATGGATAAGGCTAACGAAAACGACAGGCTGTTAAATGAGCAGCTTGATATTATACGGCAAAATCAGTAATTAAGGAGGTGTTGTATTATGAAAAAAGTTGTTATGGGCATTGAGGTGCTTCTTGCCACCTGTATACTTGCGGGAGGAACCGTGTTTGCTGCAACCATAGGCAGCGAAAGCGATCCCCTTGTTTCAAAAAGCTATGTTGACAGTAAAATCGAGCAGGTGCTGACCCTTATTAACGGTAACGGAACCGGTTCATCATCCGGTGTGGATGTTGACGCTTTGGCTGAGCAGGTTCTTGCCAAAATCAACGAAGGGGATATCACCGGAGGCAGCGCTGCGGCAGAGGGATATGTGCCGGTTTCCGTTGCGGTGGGTCAAACAATATACGGCGGTGAGGGTACCGAGTTTATTCTGCGTGCCGGAAAGGGTAATATATCTGTAAGCGGAGTGGACGGCATAGCCGACATTACCACCGGAGAAGAGCTTCTTAACGGCAGCAGGGCTGTCAAAAACCACCTTATGATAGTGCCCCGTGATGACGGCAGAGGTATCGAAGTTACCGAGGCAGCCTGGTTTCTGGTAAAGGGCAGTTATGAAATAAATTAAGAGGTTTTGTATGAAAAAGGTTGATATTTTGGGAGTTTCCTTTGCAAATGTCAGCCCCTCCGAGGCGGTTGATACCATATGCCGCTATCTTGATTCCGCCAGCCCTCATCTCGTTTTTACTCCAAACCCGTCGTTGGTTATGCTGGCTCAGCAGGATAAGGACTTTCAAGAT
>CALWRD010000039.1 GCA_944383875.1 uncultured Clostridia bacterium
ATCGCCCAGAACAAATGTCATATTGTTTAACTTCTGCCGTTCTGCCTCAGTTTTCCCGACGGACAACATCGCCGATGTCATATCCATGCAAATCACCTGATGAACAAACGGAGAAAAAGCACGCCCACAGGCGCAAGTTCCTGCAGCAACCTCTAAAACCGTATCGTTTTCCGATGGCTTGACACAGGATACTGTAAAATCCAAATATTCTTTTTTTGAAAAGCTCAGCTTACCCGCCTGAAAGTTTTCGGATTGCTGTGTAAAAGACTGTGTAATGATATCAAAGTTTTCCGACTTCATTATAATGCACTTCCTTTTTTCGGAATATAAAATGCCGACATATCCGCTTGCTCCAAAGTCAGCAGCTTTACCTTTTTATCAATGCCGCCTGCATAACCGGTCAGATTTCCGTCACTCCCTACCACTCTGTGACAGGGTACGATGATAGAAATGGAGTTGTGTCCCACAGCGCCGCCTACCGCCTGTGCCGACATCCTTTCTATTCCTCTTTGTTCCGCAATTTTTGCGGCAATTTCCGCATATGTCATAGTATGACCATAGGGTATGGTAAGCATGATTTCCCATACAGCTTTGCGGAATGGCGTTGTGTTTATCAAAAGAGGGGGTGTAAAGTCAGGAGCCTTACCGCTGAAATAAATATCAAGCCAACGTTTCAACTCCTGAAAGACAGGCAGATCCTTTTCTTCATATTTTTGAGGCAAAATATCCGCAAAATATTTTTGACCGTCAAACCATAGTCCCATGACAGCTTCTCCGTCGCTTGCAGCCGTTATACCGCCCAAAGGCGAACTGTAATGATATGTATAAACCACATTTACACCTCCAAATATTTCTATAAAACCGCCATAGCATCTCTCTGTCAGCTATTGTATAAGTATATATGTAACTGCCCCCGTAATTTCATTATCCCTATTCCCCCGGTACGCCTTGCCTTTGGAACACATGATGTTCTTTTCTGGTATCTATCCCCTTTTAAAAAAGAAGAAAACTCACCTAAAGACTGTCAAAAAGGGCAGAATCAATACATTTATGTAAATTGTTTTGATTAATCATACATTTCATTTTACAATACAAGACAGGACAAAACTGTTTTGTCCTGTCTTTATCGGTGCATCATTTACTTTTTCTTTTTTGAATATGTCCGCAAACCACAGCAGTCAACCTGCGTGGAGCAAGGCTTGCTGCAAAAGCGGTCAGTCCGTCCCTGCGTCTGGGGAAAATAACCGTTTTCCTTCCAAACATACCATTTAATGCAGTATATGCTGCAAAACCACTGTCAATAGGCTTAATGCTGAATTTAACCCCTGCCCTGTTGTTAAAATCCGTAGCCACGGGACCCGGACAAAAGGCGGAAATACTGACAGATTTTCCACTGTGTCTGAGTTCCGCAGCCACAGACTCGGTAAGCTTAAGGACATAACTCTTGGTTGAATAATAGGTAGCCATATAAGGTCCGGGAGCAAAGGCGGCAAGGCTTGCAACGTTCAGAATATAACCTCTGCCCTCCCTGAGCATTTTCCTTACAAAAAGTTTAGTCAGAATATGCACGGCACAGACATTAAGTCCTATCATATTAAGCTCATTACTGAGCTTGGTTTTGGCAAACTCCCCATAGCAGCCAAAGCCCGCATTATTTACAAGTATATCTATAGGCTTATCCTTAAGCATATGGTAAAGCTTAAGGCAATTTTTTTGACTGCTTAAATCAAGCGGTATAACCACCGTTTTTGTATCAAGTTCATCGGCAAGCTTATCCAACGCTTTTCTATCCCTTGAAACAAGCACAAGACCATATCCGTGCTTTGCAAGCTGCCTGGCAATTTCCCTGCCTATGCCGCTGCTTGCTCCTGTAATAAGTGCATACATTTTATTTTCCTCCCATCATCTTTACAGCTTTATCAATAAGGTATTCTCTGCTGTTATGCTCCGGCTGCCGAAGCACCTCGTCAAGGCTTGCCCTTAATATATCCCCAAGTTGCTTTCCTGCAGGAATCCCCTCTTTAATTAAATCCTCTCCGCTTATGGCAAGCTGTGCCACAGAGCAGCAGTCGCCATCTGCCGTTATCCTTTCAAAGATACGGTGTGCTGTGGTGCTTTCCTCCTTATAGCCTAAAACAGACCACATATAAATAACATCATCAGTCATAGATACAGAGGTTTCGCTTATAAGCTTTCTGATTTCATATGGTGTAGGGTTTGGCTTAACGTTCATACACCTTGAGAGTGTAATAACATCCTTAACAGTCCTATTGTCAAGCCTGAGCCTGCGGAGAAGTTTTTCCTGCTCAGTGGCAGGCAGACTGTGCATAAGAAGGGAAAGCCTCTTTACTGTGTCCGCCGCCGTCATTTCAAGACAAGCTGTTATCTCATTCCGTTGATTCTCAAGCGTTGAGGAAAGCTCAGGCATAAAGCAGTCCATCAATCCTTCCGCCTTAACTTCGTATATATTAAGAGGATTATCCGAAAGGATAAGTTTGATAAGCTCATCCCTAATTCTTTCCATACTTATGTTTTTTATAAGCGAGGCATTTTCACAGATAGCTCGCTTGGTATTTTCCTCTATTTCAAAACCAAGTTGGGCGGAAAACCTGAGTGCACGCATCATTCTGAGGGCATCCTCCCTAAAACGCTCCGAGGGTTCCCTAACCGCACGGATAATACCCATGCGCAGATCCTCCATGCCGTTAAACATATCCACAAAGCCTTCACTGTCGTTATAAGCTATGGCATTCATTGTAAAGTCCCTGCGTGCCAGATCACCTGTGAGCTTATTTGTAAAAATAACGCTTTCGGGATGCCTGTTATCCTTATACTCACCATCAATCCTGTATGTTGTTACCTCATATCCCACCTTGTCAATGAGAACGGTAACCGTACCGTGTTCAATACCCGTATCATAGGTATGGGCAAATACATGTTTTACGTCCTCCGGCAGTGCCGAAGTAGTAATATCCCAGTCCTTGGGCTGCTTTCCGAGGAGATAATCCCTGACGCATCCCCCCACGATATACGCCTCATAGCCTGCGTCATTGAGAGATGATATTATAAAACTTACCGACCGGGGCAGCTCAATTTTATTCATCCTTATGTCACTTCCTAACCTTATATAAGTACCTTAACTGATATTCACGACGTGCAAAACCCGTTATACGTCTGAAAGCTGTCAGATTATATGCTCCGCCTATCACTCCCACAAGAGGAATGCCCTGGACAAATTTAGCTGCAATCATAGCCTCTGACAATACCCGAGAAGTTTTACGAAGCTGTGCGTCAAGGTCAAAACTGCCCGTATCCCCTGCCGCAATCAGCCTTGCGGTACGCTTGATACTGCGGACAACAGCCTGCTGTGCCTCGCCGCTCACCATTGCACCTTCAATAAGCTTAAGGGCAAAATACCTCTCTTCTTTTTTGTCACAGTCAAAACCGTATGTCAATGCGGTTTCATATACGCCACGCAAAATAAATGCTGTAAAAAGTGGTATATCAGGCAAACCTATACCCAGCAATCCGGGCAAGGCGCCTTCAAAAGTGGTTACTGCCGAGTCAATAAGGCGGCGTCTGTTACCTTTTGAATTAAGCCGTTTCCAGTTTCTTTTTGTTTTATTCTTTTCAAACAGATAGGTATATACATCAAGCTCCGTCTCTATACCTTCTTTATCATAGGTTTTTGTTATAACCGAAGTACCCTTCTCAATCAACAGCTTAAAGGCTGAGGTAAAAGCCGATGTCAATTTATCACTTAAGCCTTTAGGTATCTTATCCCTTATGCGATTTTCAATCTTGCTTTTCGGCTTTTCCTTGCGGAACTTTCGCCGCTCCAGTCTGCGTATTTCCTTGTCCGCAAAATCCATATAATCCCCTCACCATATATTTAAAAGTCCTATACACTTATTTATCCTTTTTCATATAATCTGTATTATCCGTACTTTCTCCGCCTCTGCGGCTTGCTTTGCAATCCGTCAATTTACTTTTATATAAGTTAATTATATCCAACAGGGGCAAAATTGTCCATACATTTCAAAACAAAAAGCTGCAGCCGTCCCGTATTTGCATAATAAAAAATCCGGTTTACAGGGCGTTAAACACTCTGTAAACCGGCTCTTTAATAACTAAATATTATAAAATCTTATCTTTTAAATCAATTTAAGCCCCTTTCAACAAGCCATGCCTCAATATGGTCGGCAATTTCCCTGTTGTTCATTTCCTGGAACATAAAGTGACTGTTGCCTGTGATACCCTCATCCGGAAGGTTGTATACGGTGCAGTCGCCTCCGTCCTCATTATACTGCTCGGCAAATTCAACCGCTGTATCCCTGACCTGCTTCCAGAAGTCCGTTGACTGAATATCCTCGGGACCGTTATCAATATAATCGCCGAAATAGATGGCAATAGGTATATCCGCCTCAAGGAGTTTATTATACTGCTCCGAACCGATTTCAGGTGTTCCGCCCGGCTCAATAGCCACAATAGCGGAAATATTGTCAACAGGCACATCCCAGCCTACTCTGCCACCCTGAGAGTGTGTGATAAATATGGACTTATTGCCTGTCATTTCCATTACGTCCGCCATAACCTCGCCAAGAGCAGCAGCATCTACTGCCTGATCATAATCACCGGTATTAGGCGTCATCTGACGGAAGAACTGATTTTGTGCCTCTTCGCCCTCAGGGAACTGTGAACCCTCATATCTTTCGGGAGCTACCCTTCCGATTCTGAAATGGGTGTACCATGCCTGATCTCCGGGCTTATACTCCTTGGAGTCCTCAGACCAGGCGTCAAGTGCGCCATCGGTTGTCATACTTACTGTGGAACCTGCTTCACCTCTTCTTGGCTGATCAACCAAAAATGCACTGTATCCCTTTTTAAGGAATATATCTGACCAACCCTCTCGACCGTCCGGTGTAGTCATCCAACCCATCCTGGACTGACCGTAACCATGGAGGTATACAATAGGGTTTCCGTTGTCATTTTCAGGAATCTGATAAAATACATTTGCATGGTCAACATGTGCGGTGTTGCCTGCCCTTGTCAAATCAAGATAATTGGTTGTGGGATCATATTCACCCTCTACAGGCTCGGTAACCGTGCCGCCGGAAGAGAACATTCCCTGCTTTACAATGCGCAGTATATCACTCTGACTGCTGTCACTGCCTGCAGATGCTTCTACTGTAGTATTTTCGGTTGTTTCCGCCTGAGTTGTACCCTCAGCAGAGCCTGCGGAGCTGCTGCATGCACTTATTACCGATACTGCCAAAAGAGCTGACAAAATTGTACAAAAGCGTTTTTTCTTCATACGTAAATTCCTCCTAAATTTTTTCTGCATCCTTATGGTATACCATTTATTTAAAACCGGTATATTTCTCACACTTTTATTATAAACCATATTCCTCTTACAGAGAATTGCCCGTTGGTTGACGAGATTAAACTTTTGGTTATATGTTGCACAAAAAAAGGACGGGAGTTTTTACTTCCCATCCTAAAATAATCTTATTTACCTTCAAGTATATCATCAATCCGCTGCGCAAGGTAATCAAACTTATCCTCTATATCCTGCTTAACCTTTCCGCCGTTATCTGCCACGTTACAGACGGTAGGGTCGGAAGGCAGCTCACAGAGCAGCTCAATACCATTGTCAAGAGCAAGCTTTTTGTTATCCCCTTGGAAAAGTTTAATCTTTTCGCCGCAATGAGGACAAATCATATAACTCATATTCTCAACAAGACCAAGCAGCCTTATATTCATCATCTTAGCCATATTAATTGACTTAGTTACTATCATACCCACCATATCCTGTGGGAGACTGACGGTAATAACACCGCTTAAAGGAATAGACTGCATAACCGTAAGAGTTACATCCCCTGTACCGGGCGGCATATCAA
This sequence comes from uncultured Clostridia bacterium, assembly GCA_944383875.1. Taxonomy (GTDB): domain Bacteria; phylum Bacillota; class Clostridia; order Lachnospirales; family CAG-274; genus CALWRD01. The sequence goes on from CALWRD010000039.1 coordinate 5,901, forward strand.
TGATAAGGTAATCAAGCTCACCCCAGTTTGTTTCCGACCAGAACTGTCCGATACAGCTTGAAAGCAAAGAACCTCTCCAGATAACAGGCTGATTTTCATCCTCAAGCATCATATTAAGGCTGAGCACCTTAATGCCCTCCTCACTCTCCACGGGAACGATGAGCTTGTCCATAGCATAGGCACGCTTACCCGTAAGCCCCATAAGCCTTGCAGCGGAAGGACCGGTAATATCCGCATCCATAAGACCCACCTTAAAGCCCTTTTTATTAAGCGCCTTTGCAAGCAAAGCCGAAACGGTGGACTTTCCTACGCCGCCTTTGCCGCTCATAACGCCTACCACATACTTAATTTTATTTGCGGGATTGTTGACAATACCACAACTGCCACTGTCGTTGCCGCATTTTCCCTTTGATGGACAACTTGAACAATCTGCCATTTTAAATTCACCTCATAAGTTTTATTGACATAAGCCAAAAACAGTATACCACATATATACTAATTATTCCATAGTGATTTTTCAATTATACTCTTAACCATTTCACATCGGTTAAAGGGAGCAATGATATAGATTCCGTCAACGTAATCCTTAACACGTGATATTATATCACAGGCTATCTCTTCACCTACCGCCTGTGCCTCTTCACGGCTCATATCCGGATTAAATCTCTCAACAAGCTCCGGAGGAATATTGACTCCGGCAAGCTCATTGTTTAAAAACTGTACGTTTTTATAGCTGACAGGAGGCATTACTCCCGCAAGTATCTTGTAATTTCGCTCCTTCGGAAGAGACTTAACATATTCAACTGTGTTAAGATCATATATAGGCTGAGTTAAGAAAAACTCCGCACCGCTTTCGCACTTTTTAAGCAGGCGCTTATATTCCGAGTCCTTATTTTTTACATTAAAGTTAACAGCTCCGCCTATGCTTATCTTTCCCTCATCAAACACGCTTTCATTCATCTGGGATATCATATCCATAAGGGAATAGGAGTTCATATTAAAAACACTCTTAATATCTCCACGATATTCGCCCGGTACTGGATCGCCGGTAACCACCAGCACATTCCTAATGCCCTCCATATACGCCCCAAGAAGTACCGAACGCAGGGAAACAGCATTTTTATCACGACAGCAAATATGGGGCAGCACTTCACAACCGACTTCACGCTTTAACTTAAGGGACATAATTACCGAGTCCACCCTTGACTTTCCCATAGGTGAATCGGCTATGGTAATTATATCCGCACAGTCCTTAAGAAGCCTTGCTCCCTTTATCAGTTTATCTGAATCAGGCTTAAATGGCGGATCCAGTTCAACAGCCACCGCAAACTCGCCTCGCTTAAGCTTTGCATAAAAGCTGCTTTCCTTTGTACTTACCGCAGCGGAAGAGGTTTTGCCCTCTCTCACCTGCGGTTTAACCGAATTAAGTCTGCCAATTCCCTCCTTAAGCAAAGAAATATGCTTAGGAGTTGTACCACAGCAGCCTCCAACTGCCGCTGCACCGTGACGGGCACACTCACAAAGAGTCTGTGCAAAGTAATCCGGGTTGAGCACATACACCACCCTGCCGTTAATCATCTCTGGATAACCTGCATTAGGCAGTATAAAAAGAGGTTTTTCAGGCAAGGCAAGCTTACCGAGTATATTATACATATGCATAGGACCTACACCGCAGTTAAATCCCACACTGTCTACCGCCTTGCTGTTATCCGCTCCGGCAGTAAGGTCTCCGCACCAGTAGGACGCCTTTGTATAGCCCGTATCCGTCAGCGCATATGAGATATGTACATAGGCGTTGGGGTTTGCCGACTTTATATATTCAGCAAGCTTTGTGGGAGTATCCGGTTCTATAAATGTTTCAAAAACAAAGGTATCCGCACCCAAAGACAACCAGATGTCAGCTATCGCACAGTATTCTGACATATCCTCCGCACCCGCTATAGGTCCGACAGTTGCTGCTATAACAGCATCTCTGCCCTCCGCCGCACGCTTTGCTATTTCATAAGACGCTTTAATAACCTCTTTTACATAATCCATATCACAGCTGAGAGCAACCGTATTAGCCGCAAAGGTATTGGTCCTGATAAGCCTTGCACCTGCATCCAGGTATTGTCTGTGTATATCTTCAATAATATGGGGCTGCTCAACAGAGGCAAGCTCCGCTCTGTGGCAGGTACCCCCCTGTTCCTTGTAATAGGTGCCCATTGCTCCGTCTGTAAGCAGAACACCTTCCTTTAGTATATCTTTTAAATTAATCATATCATCCTCGTATTACTCAATCGGAACAGTAACCTCAACAGTACCCTTGGATACCGAAGCCAGTACTCCCGGACCGAACATATAGGTTACTCCGTCCTCGCTAATGTATTTAGCTGCATTTGAAATATTAAATCTGTCATATACATCTGTGTAGAAGTTAAGTCTGTCGCTGTCAATCATCTCTTTGAAAGCTGCGATAGCGTCCGAATCTGTTTTTTCGGGCTGCGGTATCAGTGTATCGACATCCACTATTTCACCGGTAGTCAAGTCGCACATATAAGCCTCATATACGGTACCGTCATCGGAACCGTTCCTGTAAGTATAAGTGCTGACTATTACGCTTGCAAGACTGCCGTCGTTATATTTAACCTCATAATCCATAGTCCACAGCCAAGGCTCAAACCTTTCATCTTTATTGGATATATCATCATTAAATGCCTTATAAGCTGCCGCTGCCTCAAGTTTATAATATTCTTTATAGTCATCAAGTGCTTCCTGCACCTCTGTGGCTATAACCGTATTAAGCTTGGCAAGATTTTCATTTTCACCCGAAAAAACAGGATACTCGGCATTAAGCCGCATAATAATCTTATCATCCTGGGAATTGACCTCATCCGAAGTACTGCCTGTGCTTACTGCAACATCGGTATTTACAACAGCCTCCGCCTGCTCCGGCAGATCAATGGCATACTCAACATAACTCTTGTTTGCTGTACCTATATACACAACATAAATCAGCTTATTATCCTCAACATAAAAGGTGGTATCGTCAAATGTGGCTTGGCTTATCTCGTGAGCGCCGTAACCCATCTCTCTGTAACCTTCCTTTGCCGTCTCCTCAGCGCCCTCGCAAATATCATCCGCCGTAAGAATATTGCCCGTATTGCTGTCAATATTAATACAGAATATATTGGTTTTATTTTGATTGTCGGCAGCAATAGTTTCGGTAACATAGATTGAAATAATACCGTCTGTATTATTTTTTACATCATAATTCAGCTCATATAAATAATCTCCAAAGCCTTCGGGATTTCCGTTTCTTGCAGTTGACTGATAGAGAGAATAAACCCTGTTTGTGTTGGCCATCTTGTAACTATCAACCCTGCTGTGTGCATCGGAAGAAATGTAACTGTTAAGTCTTGAAGCCGCCCTGCCGTTACCGCTGAACACAGGATAATTAGCGCTGACAGGCATAATCGAAGTATCGCCCGAAGTAATGGGATTTGAATAATCAGTCATAGTATAGGCAATCCCCTGCTGTGCAGCATTGCCATCCGCAGTCTCCTCACCGGCAGCATTGTTACCCGATGCGTCATCTGTAACGGTATCCTCCTTTGAAGGCGCAGTTTCTGCCGCAGCAGATGCAACGGAAACTGTTTTCGTCTCCCCATCCCATACAACTTCCGCACCCAATCCCTCTGATATAGCCCTAAGAGGCACGTAAGTTCTGTTATCTATAACCTTTGCAGGTACATCAAGTGCAACACTTTCACCATTGGCAAGCATATTGTCGCCGCCAATTTCCACCTCAACCACATTATCCCCAAGAGTACAGGTGACAGTCTTTGTATTGGCATCCCAATCAATTTGAGCACCCATCGCCTCCAGTACCGAACGAAAAGGTACAAGGGTTCTATTGTTTTCTATAACAGGATAATTTTCCATATTAACAGAATTGCCATTGACAACTACCGTTATTTCCTGCTGCGCATATGCAGGAGCAGCAAGCAAAAATGTAAGCATAAGCCCAAGTGGGATTAATTTTTTCATTAAAAACACCTCATTTCCACAAAATACAACAGTTTAGCTAATTTAAATTATACACCAAAAATAATGCAAAGTAAATTTAATATTTCCTTAAAAATCACAAGTGTAATAATGTTGAATTTGTGTATTTACAATATTTCGCCTCAAACATATGCTGGTATATTTCTGTCAGCTGTTGTACAACACGCAATACCGCAGAACACATTTAGATTCTATAATATTTGGTGTAATCCCCTCAAAGTGACTACACCATTTTTATTAAAAAATAAAGACATAATCTAATCTTTCGTGTAAAATGAAATTAACCACAAAAACAAAATACGGAAAGGATAATACAAGGCACTCAAAAAATATTAGAAAAAAATATTGCAAAATAGCCGAATATAAGTCATAACACAGTAAACAGAATTATAAATTCATCCACTTAAGAAATATAGAGGTTTTGATAAATTTATGAGCAAGACAGACATTGTAGATTATCTTCCGGAAGAGATGATAATCTACAAGATAAAAGCAATAAAAATAGCCTTTTGTTATAGGAGCTTTTATCGTTTTATAAATAGGATCCTTATTATGTGTAAAATTGTCTATATAGAAAAACAGAGTGCATAATTGTATTAATAACTATGCACTCTGTGAGCTTAGCTTTTTATGTCAATCAAGTCAAAACCACACCGGTTGACACAGAGTCAATAAAAGATATCCATGACCGCAATTTATTTAAAAATTATTAATAATGAATTTTATTATCCAGCTTTGCATACTCATTAAAGAGCTTGAGGCACTCATCCCTGTCCAGCTCATAAAGGGAGCACAGCTTATTATCACCCTTAAGGGCTTCATAAAATTTGCTGTCGTCAAAACCTATATTCGCAGTATCTTCCACATTGCAGCCGTAATACACCCTGTCAATCCTTGCCCAGAGAATAGCCGCAAGGCACATAGGGCAGGGCTGAGCGGTGGTATACAGCTCACATCCTTCAAGGGAAAAGGTATTAAGGTTCTTACAAGCGTCACGTATGGCAGAAATTTCACCATGTGCCGTAGGGTCATTGTTTGATACAACCATATTATGTCCCCTGCCGACTATTTCTCCACCTTTAACAATAATACATCCAAAGGGACCACCGTCACCCTTGTTTATTCCATTACGTGCCTCATTAATTGCTTCTTTCATAAAATCAGCTGACATATAAATACCTCCTGAAATATATTTTTATGTTTAACAAAATTTACAAAAACAATGCATTTTTCGTTTTTTTATGTTATAATCATACGGAGCTGATATATCAGCTCCGCAAGAGGGAATATACTGCGGTTACTCCTAACCCCTAAAGGGGGGATATAATATGACTCAATATGATATGTTTATATATATGACATTACTATTGTTGTTAATCATTACCATAAAGAAATAACCGCCTATAGTGTGCAGACTATAAGCGGTTACACTCTAATTTCGCCAATTTGTTAGAGAGTAACTGCTGTCACTCTCTCTTGCCCTTTTATTATACCACAATTATATTTTATGTCAATATCCGAAAAATATACTTTTATTTCTCAACAGCATTTTTCTCCCGTCCCTTATCCAGCGCAAGTATAACCACAGTACCCACGATAAGCACTATACCCACTATATCGCTTGCCTTAAAGGTCGTACCCAGCCACAGGAAGGATACCAAAGCGGAGGAAAGGGGTTCCACACTGGCGCACAAACTGCCCGTTACAGGTCCTACTATCTGACAGCCCTTTACATAAAGTCCAAAGCCTAAAATTACGCCTACTATAGATGTACCTATGAAGGCAAGCACGCCGCTGACATCGGGAGGCGCATAGGAAAACAAATACTCGTGATTAATGATAAGCAGCGGTATTGAGCCTATTATACTGCCCCAACCCAAAAGGGGCAGCAGTCCGCAAAGTGCGGAAAGGGAAGGGGACTGTATTGTGTAGAGGGAATAGCAAAGTCCGCTTATTAGTCCCCATACAAGAGCCGTCCTTGAAATTGAAAGGCTGCTTATATGTCCGCCGGTTGCCATAATAAACACCCCTGCCATAGCACATACAAGTGCAATAACCTGCACCGGCGTAGGCAGTTTTTTGCTTACTGCACAAATAAAAAGCATAACCACTGCCGGTGAGATATACTCAAGCACCGTAGCCGTAGCCGAATTTGACGCCGCAATAGCAACATAATAAGTATATTGACAGCCCATCAGGCTGACAAAGGCAAAAATAAGAAAAGGAATAATATTTTTTCTATTAAACACCTTAAAAATATCTTTTTTGTAAAGGGGAAAAGCTATCAACAGTATCACAGCACCGGAAAAAAGCAGCCTCCATGCGCTGAGCCACTGAGGGTTTGCACCCTTGCGCTCAAAAAGATACTGTCCGCAGACGCCGGAAAACCCCCACAAAAAACCGCCTGCAAGTGTAGTTAATATTCCCGAAAGCTTGGAGTTCAACTCTTAAGCTCCTCCTGGGGAATCACTTTAGCGTCACCCCAAATTCTCTCCAATGAGTAAAAATCCCTATCCTCTTTGTTAAACAGATGCACCACTATCTCGCCAAAGTCAAGCAGTATCCAGCTGTTGGTCTGCATACCCTCGGAGTGTCCAAGCTTGAAGCCTGCCTTATAAAGTGCCTCCTCCACGGTATCCGCCATTGCCTTAAGCTGATTGGGATTGTTTCCGCTGGCTATTACAAAGTAGTCGGCAATAGGTGATATTTCCGAAATTTCAAGTACCTTTATATCCTGTGCAAGCTTGTCATCAAGTGCGGCATATGCCGCTTTAACACCGTTAAATTCATTTGTCATCAGTTAAATTGTCCTCCTTTAATTTTCTGTAGTAGTCCGCCGCCTCAAGGCTCAGCGGATGTACAAGTCTGTTCTTTTTACCTATATAATCTATTGTATGGTTAAGGGCAAAGTCCATTGCCTTATTAAGGTCCGTATAGGCAAGGGAGCGTATTGTTTCAATGCCTTCAAATGGTTTCCGTGACGGTTCAAAAAAATCCGCAAGATAAATAATCTTTTCAAGGTCACTCATATTCGGTCTGCCCGTAGTATGATAGCGTATGGCGCTTAAAATCTCCTCATCCTCTATGTCAAAGTCATGCCTTGCCATCTCCGCACCCAGGAAACTGTGTATCAGTTCAGGCTGTTCCCGAAGCACTCTGTCAAGTTTAATGCCGTACTTTTCACACAGCTCAAAACTTGTATCCTCATCAAGGCATTTGGCACAGTCATGAAGTATGCCTGCCATATATGCCTTTTGGAAATTAAGCCCATAGTGCACTGCAAGCCTGTAGGCTTCCTCCGCCACACCCCTTGAGTGCAGAAAACGTTTCGGAGTAAGCATATACCTGAGCCTGCGTTTTATACTCCGGGGACAGTCAATGTCAACTTCGTTTTTATACAATCCCTTTTCCTCAATGTATACGCAAACCGCAGGCGGCAGCAGATAATTGATACTGTTGCCCGCAAATACCCTGTTGCGTATATCCGTTGAAGATATGGCAAGGGCAGGCACTTCAAGCTGACGTATATCAGCTCCAAGTTCCCTTTTAAGCAGCTCAATATCCCTTGCAAGGAGCTTATTTTTATATCCCGGTCTTGTCACCGCAATAAAGCTGCACAGTGAAAGCAGCTCCTTGGGATCGTGCCACGTGATAAGCTCGCTTACCGC
>CALWRD010000040.1 GCA_944383875.1 uncultured Clostridia bacterium
CCTCAGAGATTGTTTATGATGTGCGAAGCCTTAAAGAGGAGGGTCTTACACGGTTCAGGGGGTATGCCGGCGTGGATGCGTCACGTGGCAGTTCGGGGGACGGAGTTGTGCTTAGCATATCGACGTCAACGGATAATGTTATATGGACAGAGGTCGTTAAAAGCAGCACTCTTAAAGGAAATACCGATGCATACAAACTGGATATTGATATTTCCGATGCGGAGTATCTTAAAATCACGTTTGGTATGAACAGTAACGACGGTAATGATCATTCGGTTATTGCCGATGCAATGTTTTGCAAGCCCGAATATCAGTCCGTATATACAGACTACGGTTTTATAAAGACTGTGGATGAGTACGATGAGGAGCTGGCAGCCTACGGTTCGGACATTACAGTAAGCAGTCAGGCTTTGAGGAGCACTCTCTATAAACGTACCCTTGTTAATAACGTGGGCTACGATTATTTGCAGATGTGTGCAAATTACAGTGATATGTACCGAAAAGGTCTTGAATGGTTGTTTAACGACTTTGAGGCTCTTGATATGTATATAAACGGCGGTGCTCCCGAGGGAGGTTCATACACGAATTCTATCAGAGTGCTTTTGGAACTCTATACTAAGTACAGTGAAGATATAGGCAGTGATCTTTACAAGCGAATGATGATTACTCTTTCACTTACCCATGCTCAAAATGTAACATACTGGCTTGACAGTACGCAGACTTCTGATCCTATAAAAAGGTATAATACCTATAAAAGGCTCTATGAAAAGGGTTATCTTTTAAATGAGGTGTTTGAAAATCTGACTGTTGAGGAAATGCGCTGGGTTATGAATAATATCAGCAATGATGAGGAGATAGAATGGCTCAACTACTATGTACGCAAGACCCAGTATGGCACGACACGTCCAGAGGGACTTAATATTGGCAGTTTCAAAGCAAACCCATATGATTATATCACCTATACCTTTGGGTATGATTATTATCTGGACAAATATTATTCCGAGGATAACAAGGCTGACTGGCAGAACGAATACCATTTGATTAATACCGAGGTCGTGGATGATGATGACGATTTCGATATTGATATTGCTTATGAATCAGGTCATCCAAAGCTCTGGATAGTATTTGAAGAGGGTGCTGTCTGCGGAGGTATTTCCAAGACGGGATCAAATATACTTACAGCTTTTGGCGTACCCTCTGTTGTAATCGGTCAGCCGGGACATGCCGCATATTTGCGTTATAGATTTGATGATGCAAGTGTAACAGACGGCTCATCTCCTATAATATGGGATATATATAACGATATTTCCGGATGGACCCAATCGGAAAAGGGAGAAAGGATGCCTTTAGCATGGGGCAGTGACAGGACAGGATTTGCAAAGGAGTGGGATAACAAATATAGGGTAGCTTATGTTTTGCTTTCTCAGGCTTGTATAGACGACTATGACAATCTTATCATTGCCGAGGACTATGTAAAACTTGCAAAGCTTAACGAAAATGACTTTGAAAGGGCTAAGCAGCTGTATGAAAAAGCAATTTCGGTACAGGAGCTTAATGTGGATGCGTGGATAGGGCTTATTAACCTTTATAAAAACAACAATGCCTCTGATGAAGAGATGCTTCATTTGGCTAAGGAGTTAAGCGAAACCTTTACATATCATCCTTTACCTATGTATGATATGATTAAAAATCTAATTCAGCCGGCATTGTCAAATCAAACTGCCATAGCAGACCTCACATCTTATGCAAACGCTGCACTTCACAGGGCTGCAAAGGCGACAGATGAGGATGTGCTTCAGGCTGATGCTTGCCGTATTATGGCTGATTATATTATGGGCAACTATGATACTACTCTTGCAACATTCTCCTTTGATGGGGATAATGCAGGTGAGATAGTTTTAAGTGAGAAGTTTGCAAATACCTCTAATCGTTTGCTTTACAGTCTTGACGGCGGAGCGGAATGGAAAGATGCAGGTATGGTATCTTCGGTTAAGCTGAGTGATGATGAAATAAAGTCCATCAATTCCGAAGATGATATTCTGGTCAAGCTCCAGGGAAGCAGTGATCACTATGCTATTGATATAAGTGATGGTTCTGAGGTCAGCGGTGTTTACCTGAATGATAATGAAAACAGATTGATAGGCTCTGAATTGCCGTTGGAGTACTCAACCGATGATGGAATAACATGGGAAAAAAACGACGATATCAGGTTTGAGGGAGAACAAACCATACTTGTGCGTAATGCGGCTTCCGGCACTCAGCTGGCAGGTGAAGTGACACAATTTACTTTCACTGAGGATACTCATCCGGACACACGCTCTTATATTACGTTGGATAAAATCCGGCTTACCGATTTTTCCACGGAGGCTGCTGCACAGGGAGGAAGTGCGCAAAATGCACTTGACGGAACCCCTGATACCATTTGGCATACGGACTGGGGCGGCGGTGATGATGGACGTTATGTAACAAGTGAATTTACAAAACCCGTTTATTTAAGCGGCTTTGACTATACGCCACGTCAGTCCGGATTAAACGGAATCTTTAGTAGATGTGATATATACACAAGTCTTGACTGTGTTACATGGACTCTGTCGGCTTCTGCGGACTGGGCGGAAAATAACAACAAAAAATCTCTGACCTTTGACGAGCCGGTTTACACAAGATATGTCAAGGTGGTTGGAAGCAAAGCTTACGGCAACTTTGGTTCTGCGGCGATGTTTGAGTTTTTTGAGGATAAGACATATTCAATAGACAGTATCAAAGAAATCAATATTGACTCTATGCCAAATAATACGGAATACGGATTGAATACGGAGCTTGACCTTACGGGTCTGGAAATATCCGCAGTTCTTGATGACAGCAGTACAAGAGAACTGCTTAAGTCGGAATATACCATTGATACTTCGGATTTTGACAGCAGTACGGCAGGTGAAAAATCCATATGGATTAAAATCAACGATTCCGATGTTGTAAAAGATTTTACGTTGAAAGTTTTTGATGTAACTCCTGTTATCAATGGACAACCTTCATCTGCGGTATACACTTCAGTGGATGAAATCAAGCCGCTTACCGTATCGGCGGTTATGTCGGACGGTTCGGAACCTGTTTATAAATGGTATAGGAGTATTGATGGTAAAATCAATAAGGGTATTGATGAAGAAATAACGGATGCTGTCGGAGCAGCATATACCCCTGGCGGCTCAGGTTATTATTACGCTGTGATAAGTGGTGTAAACAGTGCAACGATTTATACGGATGTAGCACACATTATGGTGGGGGACTATGAAGCAGTCGTGAATAATACCGGATATAATACTGTAGGCGAAGCTGTATTGGCTGCATCTTCCGGTGATACGGTTGAAATACAAAGGGACATTACTCTTTCGGGAGCGGCGGTTGTCATAGATAAGGATATAACCCTTAAGTCCAAGGAAAGCGGTACATTTACCGTTACCAGAGGAGCAGATATCAGTACAAGTACTATGTTTGATATAAGGGAAGGCTCGCTTACATTTGACAATGTTATAATAGATGGTGGAGCAACTTGGACCGGAGGAAACTTTAATCAGACTTTAAACAGATATATCGGTAATATCGGCGTAAGCTCAACAGCGCCTGTTGTTATACTCAGGAACGCCGCAAACCTGACACTTGACGGCGGCAGTGCAATACAGAACAATCATAACACTTCTGGTTATGGAAATGCAGGCGGAGCGATTTTGGCTTTAAATAACAGTACTCTGCACATTAAAAATGGTGATTTGATGAACAATCAATGTGACAGTTACGGTGGAGCTGTTATGCTTAAAAACAATGCCTCGGTTATTATAGATAGCGGCAGGATTTCGGGAAATTATTCACCAAATTCAGGGGGCACTTTCTGTGTTGACCATACAGCTGATTTTGTCTTAAACGGTGGCATTATTGAAAACAATCTCTGTGACAGTGATGGAGGTGTAGTATGGCTTTCCAACGGTTCCGTTGCAATTAACGGCGGAAACATACGAAATAATGTCGGCAGGAACGGCGATGGTGTTTATATGAGCGGCAGCGGCAGCGTAGCTATATCGGGATTTGACAGTATAGAGGATGACATTTGTGTGCCAAACGGAAAGCATATCAATATAAGCGGTGACCTTTCAGGCAAATCTCTTCCTGTAACTGTTACCGGAAGCATTGATAAGGACAGAGTTGTTGCCGAAGTTTCTGAAAGCAGGTATTTGGAAGGTGCAATGTCGGTGCTTACTGTTGACGGTTATGCAAAAGCAAAGTCAGGCAACTCAATTAAAGCTGTAAATCAGCGTTATGACTATAATAATGATAATTATGTAGATAAGGTCGATTCCGGTCTGTTGCTTAAAAGCATTGCAGGCTTATCTGTTGGTGAGCATGTCGATAGTGATAAAGCAGAGAATAAAACTTTGTCCGATGTGATAGCATTAATGACTATATTTGAATGATAACAAAAAGTACTCCGGATTCGGAGTACTTTTTGCATGAAAGAAGACGGTCGTCCAAAAGACGATCCGTCCTGAAGAAAGTTGCCGAAAATCCCATGCTCTGATATGTCGGGGCACATATTTTTGCATGAAAAAATCGACATATATTTTAAACGGCGTTTTTTCTGCAGCTGCTGCATCTATAAAGCACCCAAAGCACAAGTGCTGCCAGCGCATTACTTGCAACAACCGAAAACCAAACGCTCCTTTCTTCCATTTTGAAGAAATAACTGAAAATAAATAAGGTTAAAAATCTGAAAATCCAAAGTCTTGCAGCATCCACTACCATAGTGATAAGTGTTTTTCCGTTGCCGTTAAAGTAGTTCTTTGTGGTATCATATACCCCGTTGGTCCAGCAGCAGAATGCCATTATGGAGAGGAAATCCGCTGCCATAGGTATAACCTGTGCATCAGAGGAAAATATGCTTACCATAGCTGTGGAAACAACCTTCTGCGATATTATCATGCCTCCCACAAAGAGAAAGATAACAGCCATAAGCCTTGCCCTTTTGTATGCCGCATCAGCTCTTTTAGGCTGATCTGCACCGATGTTTTGACCTACTATTGTGGCAGTTGCGGAACCAAAAGCGGTGGATGGCATAGTGATTATGCTGTTAATTCGGTTGCCTATGCCGTAAGCCGCCATAGCTGTGCTGCCATATTCAAGAACATTCTTTGTCATAAGCAAAAATCCAAGCTGCATGGTGCTGCCGCCAATTGCTGTAGGCAAGCCGATTTTAACAATTCGCTTTATTTTGTCAAACTGAGGTTTCAGTTTGTCTTTTTTCAGCTCCAGATATACGAGTTTGTTTGGCTTGATCAGGTCACGTATAGCTATTACAGCACAAGGAACCTTTGCAAGCATGGTAGCAAGGGCTGCACCGCCTACGCCCCATCGGAATACAAGTATAAACAGCGGAGCTAAAAAAAGATTGATGATTACGCCAAGCATATTAAGCCTCATAGGGCGAACGGTATCACCCTGAGCCTGATTGACTGCTGCAAACAAATTAATCATAAACAAAAAAGGCAGATCTGTCAATACCACTTGTAAATATGTACAGCCATAATCATAAACTTTTCCTTCAGCGCCGAGCCATTTAATTATAAATGGAGCAAACAGTATACATATTATAGCAAATGTTACGGAAAATGCAATGGAAGATATAAAGAGCTGATTTGCCATTGAACGTGCATCTTCCTCATCTTTGGCACCTACGCATTGCGATATTAATATGGCGCCTGCCAGAGTAAAACCCTGACCGAAATTAATGACAATGTTTTGTACCGGTGACACAAGCGAAATGGCAGCCATTTCATCTGTACCTAATTTGCCTAAAAGATATGTGTCGGTAAGATTATACATGGTCTGTATAAAATTGTTGACAACTATCGGTATTGCAAGCCCAAGTATAGCTCTGTTTAAACTTCCGGACAGAATTTGTTCCGAATTTCTTTTTGCTATATTTGCGGAATGATTGACTTTCAAATTATGCGCCTCCCTGCATTTAATATTGTACAGTAAAAAAATTGTATTGACAACGAATTTTTTACTGATTTTAGAAAAAAATACTGTTTTTTTGCTAAAATTATGATATAATTACATTGAAAGAACTAAGGTTAAGTTGCATCTTGCTTTTTAATCTCCGATATTACAGAAAGGTTGATACAGGTGTCGACGTATTTTAAAATCTCAAAGAAAAAGAGAGAACCGTATTTTGAGATGGATTCTTCTCATTATCATAAAGATTATGAAATATATTTCCTCATAAAAGGTACAAGGCGTTTTTTTATTGAGGACAGTATTTACAATCTGAAAGGAGGAGATATAGTTGTTTTGCCAAAGGGTGTGCTTCATCGCACAACCTATCTTAATAATCTCTCACACGAACGATTTAATGTTCTTTTTTCAAAAGATTATTTAAGTGATCTTTGTCAGACAGAAGGAAGTAATTTTATAGAAAGATCTTTTTCCGGTAATCCGGTAATTACCGTTCCGCAAAGTAAACGTGAGTATGTCAATACGTTGTTTGAGCGGCTTTATGCCGAGTATAACGGAAATGACAGATATAGTGACATAAATATCAAGAACAATTTGCAGGAAATAATTATCTTTCTTATACGATGTTTGGATTTCCCCTATGAATATGACGGTATGGAGCTTGATACATCGGATAGTCTTATGCAGGAGGCGGCAAGATATATTTCCAATAACTATAACAAAGAGCTTACACTGGCGAAGGTTGCGGCGCAGGTTAATATGAGTCCTACATATTTTTCAAAAAAATTTAAAGAAAGTACAGGATTCGGCTTTAAGGAATATTTGATAAATATAAGACTGAAAAAGGCGTCTTTTATGCTGCTTGAAACTAAAAAGAGTGTAACGGATATTGCCTCGGACTGCGGATTTAACGACAGCAATTATTTCGGGGATTTATTTAGGCGTGCCAAGGGAATATCACCCCTTAACTACAGAAAAAATAATACGTTTATATAATTTTTTGCTTCGAAGGTATGTTTAAATGTGAAAATTTGCTTTTGATTGTGCCTTGTGCTTAACTTTGTTGTTAAAAACATAAAATAATCCGTCATCATTAATAAATTTATTGAATTATATACTTGCAAAATCCGTCGATAGTAAGTATAATTAAAGTATGATGCATATGCTGACCGTATTGCGTAGCCTATATCGGCTCGGGGCAGGTATTTAGTTTCGCTTTATGGAAAGCAATGCCAAATTAAATATTGAAAGGAGTTTTTTTATGAAAAAGACAAGAGCCACAGCGTTATTGTTGGCTACAGTTATGACATTAACTGCAGTTCCTTCAAACGTTATGGCGGGGGATGTTTCAGTAAGTAACCCTGTTGCTGCTGAGACTCAATCCGATGTTGTCACATCTGAGGCTGCTGCCGAGGTAAATACATCTGATTCAGATCTTGAAGCAATGGCACTTGATGGTTGGATAACCGGTTGGACCGGTGTTGATGACCAGGCAGACGATGTTTCATATCAGCTTACAGATGATGGCATAAGAATGCGCACCCTTAAAGATGGTATAGGTAAGTTGAGTAATTCAGAGGATTCTCTTGCTTACTATGCATTTGAGGCACCTGCAACTGCTGATTTTACACTTAGTGCTACAGTTACGGTAAATGCCTTTAATTCGATGGGTTCATCAAATACACAGCAGTCATCGTTCGGTTTGTTTGTTTTTGATGATCTCTATTCAAAGGCGGCTACTCCGCCTAAGACCTATACAAACGGAGTTTTACTTGGGGCGTATAGAAAAAGTAATGCTACAGCTACTTCCGCTATTACCTCTATACATAGGTATAACGGTGTAAGGTCAGCTGATCAAAATCTTATTGAAGATTTACCTACAACTTCTACCGGCGGAGATATGGGTCCATTTGAAATGGAGATCCAGAAGTCAGGTGACACTGTAAGGGTAGCTGTTGATGGAACAGAATATTCTTACAATACGGCAGAGCTTGCTACCAGAGAGGATATGCCTTACTTTGCAGATACTCTTTATTTAGGTATGTATATAGCTCGTGATGCGGATATTACTTTCAGCAATGTAAGTTTTGATGTTGAAACACGTACGGTATCCGGCATCTCTATTGTTCAGATGCCTGATAAGACTACCTATACCGTAGGTGACAGCATGGATCTTACCGGTCTTCAGGTTATGGCAAGCTACACAGACGGTTCAAACGGTCTTATTGAGGACTATATTGTAACAGGCTTTGATACAGATACTAAGGGAGATAAGGTCATGACTATCAATAAGGGTGACTTTACCGCAGAGATCCCTTATACTGTAACCGGTACACAGTGTACCGACATTGAAATTGAAACCGCTCCTGTATATACCAATTATTATATTGGTCAACGTTTCTCATTAGCTGCTTTTGAAGCTGTTGCACAGTACAGCAACGGCTTGAGCATGACGCTTACAGATGAGGACTGCGAATTCTATATCGGTGATAAGCAAATCGATGCAAGCTATCGCTTTACAAGTGAAGATGTTGGTGAGCATGTCGTAACTGTTAAGCATGCACCTACAGATACTATTGATGCATCCAATGGAGAGGCAAGCTTCAACATAACTGTTGAGGACTATACTTTATCCGGTATTATTATGGGTAATATGCCAACCAGAACATCTTATGCACCGGGCGATGAAATCGACCCTACAGGTATGACTGTACGTGGTGTATATACAAATGCAGCAGGTGAAAGCAAATATGCTCTTCTTGAAGATGACGAATATGAGGTTCTTCCTGCTGACACATCAGCGATCGGTACTGCTACAGTTACTGTAAGATGTGTATATGATTCTTCATTTACTACTACATTTAATGTTTCCGTAGTAGAGAAGAGACCTGTAATGTTTACTCTTGACAAGTATCCAAGAACCACCTATCAGGTAGGAGAGGATTTTTCTACAGAGGGCATGAGGGCAGGTATTCTTTATACAAATGAGGATATTGAATTAACAGACGCTTATACTGTTGACTTAAGTGATTTTGACAACACAACTCCGGGCGTTACTACTGTCAGAATAGTTCCAAATGATACTACCCTTGAAGCTATTGAGCTTTCCGTGACAATTACTGAAGAAAAGACTCACTATTGGAAGTCTGTTGCTTTCGGCGCTTCGGCTACAGCAAGTTCAAATCCAATTACAGAAACATTTGATGAAAATGGCAATCTTGAGTCCGTAAACGTACGTTCATGGAATGGTGCAGGTAAGATTACTGCAGACCAAGATGGTATCGCATACTATTATACAAGAGTTGACGGAACAAACAACTTTACTGTTACCGCAGATATTCTTGTAAATGATTATCTGGAACATGACAATAATGATGAGCAGCGTAACGGTCAGGAAGCCTTCGGTATCATGGCAAGAGATGTAATTCCTCTTGTTCCCGATCCGGATAAGCTTGAAGAGGGCGATGCTACAGATATGACAGTTAAAACTGACAAAGCATTGCTTGATGAAAACGGTGAGCCTGTACCTAATAATATCAAACTTAACTTTTCATCTAATATGGTTATTGCCGGAGGTTACAGCGGTACAAGCTGGCCATCCGATCCAACATCCTTAAGTTATGAGAAAAACACCAAAATCAACAGAATCAACCTTGTTATGAGGACAGGTGTTTATAATTATGATGCTTCCAACAGTGACATTCAGAAGGTTGGACCATTTGCTGTTTCTGAAACATTCCCTGCAAGAGGTAACCAATATAAGGTAACTCTTACAAAAATAAATGGTGGTATGTATGCAAGTTGCTACGACTACCAGACGGGCAAGGAAATGGAAACATATCAGTACTTTACTGATGACAGAGATCTTAACTTCCTTACCACTCAGAATGAGGATACAATCTATGTTGGTTTCTTTGCTTCAAGATGGGCTGATATAACTGTTTCAAACATTGATTTCCATGAGACGGATCCTGCAACAGATCCTATCACCAGCAATCAGGAAGATGAGCTTACTACTCCTGCTATTGCACTTCAGTCATCTTCATATTCAACAGTGACTGATTATAACTTAAGTCTTAAGGTTACTAATGACCTTGGTGGTCTTGTAACTATTCAGCAGAACGGCAAGGTTATTTACAGAGATGAGCCTATTTCCAAGAGTTCTTCACTCCCTGTAGAACTTGTACCAAACTCCGTAAACAAATTTACGGTACTTTATAAGCCAAATGCTTCTGATACAATAACAAGTGCCGATGAAATCGTAGCTACTTTTGATGTTACCCATAGAGACAGATTGGGTGACTATGATGTGCTTTATTGCTCACCTGACGGAACCGTTGACGGTGACGGTACAAGGGAAAATCCTCTTGACGTTTATTCAGCCGTAGGTTTCGTAGATATGGGTAAGGAAGTAGTTGCTCTTGAAGGTACTTATAAGATGACTAAGGCATTCTCCATTCCTCTTGCAAACACAGGTGCTTCCGGTCACTGGAAGACCCTCCGTGCAGATGATGGAGCAACAGTAATCTTTGATATGCAGGACACCTATGAGGGTATGACTCTTGACGGTTACTACTGGCATATCAAGGGCATTGACTTTACTAACTCCGGTGACAACCTCAAGCCATTCCTGCTTGCAGGTAATCACTGTCTGATTGAAGACTGTACATTCTATGATAACGGTGATACAGGCTTCCAAATAAGCAGAAGCTCTGATGACAACATTAATATTGATCAGTGGCCTGCATA
>CALWRD010000041.1 GCA_944383875.1 uncultured Clostridia bacterium
TTGAGGAGGTTAAAAAGCTGGCGGCAAACGGCTTTAAGGAGGTTGTACTGACCGGCATACACATTGCAAGCTACGGACTTGACCTTAACTGCGGCACTTACCTTGCGGATATAATCGAAAGGGTGCACGAAACAGAGGGCATAGAGCGCATCAGGTTCAGCTCAATGGAACCCCTTGCGGTTACCGATGAGTTTATTGCAAGGATGAAGGCTTTGCCAAAGGTATGTGACCATTACCACCTTTCCCTTCAAAGCGGCTGTGACAAAACCCTTCACGAGATGGGCAGGAGATACACCTCGGAGCAGTATTTTGAGGCTGTACAAAGGATATATGAAGCCTACCCCGATGGGGCAATCACCACAGATATTATAGTGGGTTTTCCGGGAGAGAGTGAGGAGGATTTTGAAGCGTCTGCCGCCTTTGCGGAAAAATGCCGCCTTGCAAAGATACACGTATTTCCATATTCTCCGAAAAACGGCACTCCCGCCGCAAAGCGCAGGGATCAGGTAACTCCCGAGATAAAATCGGAGCGTGCCGCAAGGCTGGGAAAAATTTCGCACAGGCTGCAAACAGAGTTTATGAGCCGCTTTACGGGGCGCACAATGCCCGTTTTGTTCGAGCGTGAAATTTCCGAGGGTGTATATGAGGGCTATACCACAAATTATATAAGGGTCCTTGCCCGAAGCAATGAAAGCCTCCGCAACAAAATCCTTGATGTGTACCTTGGGGAAGTTGACGGGGATGAAGGACTTATTAAGGCTGAGGTAAGATAAATTTATTAAAAATACGTTGCAAATTCTTTTCGTTTGTAGTATCATAATTAAGACAGTAGTGTGCGGACTAATACTTAAGATAAATAATTTCAAAGCTGAATGCTGCGGTGGGGGCATATGCCCCTTTCGTGGAAAAGGAGGTTGATTGCTATGGATAATAGGCTTAACGAAACACGCAAGCTCACTAACCTTAAGGAACAGCTTAAGCAGAGCGGCGTTATTGCCGACAGGGAAGAGATGACACAGGTCGGCAAGGTGCTTGACGAGGTGTACAATGCACTTGTTGAAAAGGGCTATAATCCCGTTAATCAGATCGTGGGATACATTTTATCGGGCGAGCCTACCTATATTACAAGCTATAAGGATGCCAGAAAGCTTATTTCAAGGCTTGAGCGTGATGAAATACTCGAAGAGCTTGTAAACTACTATATTGACCACAATATGTGATATGAGAGTATTGGGTCTGGATTTCGGAGAAAAGACCATAGGCGTTGCGGTGAGTGATCCTCTCGGCTGGACAGCCCAGGGCGTGGAAATAATCAGGCGCGTGAATGAGGAGGAGTTAAAATCGTCTGTGGCAAGGATTGCACAGCTTTGTGATGAGTTTGGTGTAGATATTATAGTTTTGGGGTATCCTAAACATATGAACAACACCGAAGGCGTGCGTGCCGAAAAAACCGTAAGGTTTAAAAAGCGGCTTAAGAAGGAGATTGGTCTGCCTGTTAAGCTGTGGGATGAACGCCTGTCTACTGTTGCCGCGGAGCGTGAGCTTATTGCGGCTGATGTATCGAGAAAAGAACGTAAAAAGGTAATTGACAAAATGGCGGCGGTTTATATTTTACAGGGCTATCTGGACAGCCTTGCCGCCGAGAAAAAGGAGAACAATAATGGATGACGATAAGCTGAACATTGATGAGCTGAATCTTTTTGAAGGTCAGGACGAAACTTATGAGATTGTCACTATGGTTGAGGACGACGGCAGTGAGCAGGATTTTTATGTGATTGACGGACTTGATGAAGGCGACTGCCGCTATCTTCTGCTTGTAAGAACCGAAGATTTTGATTTGGATGAGCCGGAAGCTTATATTTTTAAAGAGATTGAGACAGAGGGAGACAGCTGTATCTATGAGCCTGTTGAGGATGAGGATGAATACAACAGGGTTATTTTGCTGTTTCAGGACGAAGACAGCGATTATGAAATGAAGTTTTGACATTAACAGGTTTGACCTGTCAGTAAATATATCAACGGCATAACAATACCAAGGGGGAAGTGCTGCCTTTTGAGCTAAGGGCAGAGCCCCTTTATATCAAGATGACGACGGGCGCTTTTTTATGAGCCTTTGTGGGGAAAAAGTGCGCCTGTTTACCGAAAATTTTTAAAAACAGAGCCTTAAAAGGTTTTATTTGTGTGCGATTTTTAAGCCTTCAGCCCTGTTTAATGCGGATAGCCAAGTCCGCTTTATCGTTATGCCTATTTTTAACGGAGGTGTAATTTTGGCATATAACAGAACAACACAAAAAACAACCAAGCCTGCCGCCTCACGTGGCACAAGGAGCACAAGAGCACAGGCTTCAAAGCTTAAGGTAATACCTTTGGGAGGTCTCCACGAAATAGGTAAAAACATTACCGCCTTTGAGTATGAGGATGAGATACTGGTGGTTGACTGCGGAGTGGCATTTCCCGAGGACGATATGCTGGGTATTGATCTGGTTATTCCAGACTTCAGCTATCTGCTTAAAAACAGGGATAAGGTGCTGGGCATAGTCCTGACCCACGGTCACGAGGACCATATAGGTTCATTGCCATACCTGCTCAGGGAGCTT
>CALWRD010000042.1 GCA_944383875.1 uncultured Clostridia bacterium
AGGGTCAACCTTAGCGTCAACATGTACGATATTCGTATCATCAAAGCAGCGTACCACATGAACAATGGCATCCACTTCCCTTATATGCGAAAGGAACTTATTGCCCAATCCTTCACCTTTACTTGCGCCCTTTACGAGTCCCGCAATATCAACAAATTCAATAACGGCAGGTGTTACCTTCTGCGTTTGATACATTTGAGCAAGGACATCCAGCCTTTTGTCCGGAACGGGCACTATTCCCACATTAGGATCTATAGTACAAAAGGGGTAGTTTGCACTTTCTGCGCCACCCCCTGCAAGAGAATTAAAAAGCGTACTTTTGCCTACGTTAGGCAGACCTACGATTCCCAGTTTCATATAAAAATTCTTCCTTTCAATATCGTCGGATTAAAAATAAACCGACGTTTCGCTTCTATAAGCTTTTTTTCGCATTATCAGAAGTATACCAAAATTTATCCGAAAAAACAAGGGTAAATGAAAAATTTGTACAAATGTAAACATCAAATCAAACTATGGCTCATTATCTCTCTGCCCTCAATGTCTTTTATGGTAAATACGCCGTCCTCATATATCATATAATTATGACTGCTGCCGTTTTTAGGTATGGAGATTGAACCGGGATTAATGTAAAAATAGCCGTTCACTTCTTCCATAGCGGGTATATGTGTATGACCGTGGATTAACAAATCACCCTCCTTAAGCATAGGCGGATTTTGATTGTTATGGTTATGACCGTGGGTAATAAATGCCATCCTTCCCTCAAGATACATAATCATATAATCGGCAAGGCAGGGAAATTCCAGCACCATCTGATCCACCTCGGCTTCACAGTTTCCCCTGACAGCAAGAATTTCTTTTTTCAATCCGTTAAGTATCTCTATACATTTTTTGGGAGCATAATCCTTCGGTAAGTCGTTTCTTGGTCCGTGATAGAGTAAATCTCCGAGTAAAATCAGTTTTTCAGCCTCCTCCTTTTCGTAAAGAGCCCTGACCGCTTCACAATAGTAAGCTGAACCGTGTATATCAGATGCAAACATAAGCTTCATAAGATACCTCCAAGAAAATATTATTGAATTTATTCATTTATAATGATATACTAGGATTAAAGATTTGTAAAGGAGGCAAAGCAATGAGTTTATTATTTTTAGAGTATTCCAAATGCAGCACTTGCAGAAAAGCAAAGGCATTTTTAACAGAAAACAATATTGACTTTATCAGCCGTGACCTGATAACGGAAACGCCCAGCGCTGTGGAGCTTGAATACTGGATTGAAATGAGCGGGCTGCCCCTCAAGAAATTTTTTAACACATCCGGTAAACTATATAAAAGTATGGAGCTGAGCAAAAAGCTTAACTATATGACCGAATGGGATCAATATGACCTGCTTGCCTCCGACGGTATGCTTATCAAACGCCCCTTGTTAATAGACTATGACTTTGTCCTTGTAGGGTTTAATGAGGAAAAATGGCGTGAAAAACTTGAACTGTAAAGGAGGGTAAATATTGAATACTGTTGCAGCACTTTTAATTGCACTTACTGCCGCAATAACGGGACAATCACCTCCCGATAATGTAATGCAGCATAAAAACTCTGCTTATGAATACCTTGACGAATATTCCTTAACGGTAAATAAATCCACCAACTGTGTAACTGTGTATCAAAAGACTACATCAGGTAACTTTGTGCCCGTTAAGGCAATGATATGTTCCGTGGGTGAGGACAACTATGAAAACGAAACTCCCGCCGGAAGCTTTAAAACACAGGCTAAGTATGAATGGCGTCCTCTGTTTGGTGATGTATACGGTCAATATGCCACTCGTATAGACGGACACATACTTTTTCATTCGGTATATTACAAAGAAACCGATCCCGGGACTTTAAAAACAGAGGAATACAACAAACTGGGTTCTTCGGCTTCGGCAGGCTGTGTCCGCTTAACGGCAGCGGATGCAAAATGGATATATGATAATTGCAAGTTGGGTACTGCCGTAAATATTATAGAAAAGGGCACAGACCCTCTGCCACGTCCCGAGGCGATTAAACTGGGCAGCAATGCGCCATATCCCAGCTGGGATCCAACCGACCCAAATCCAAACAATCCCTGGAAAAACGAGGGCGTTGAAATAGTAATAGGCGGCGAGCCTAAACAGATAAAGGCGTCTGACGCAATCACTTCTGCCGAATTGACAGAAATTTTAAAGAAAAACGTAACTGCATACGATACGGCAAACAATGTTATAGACTTTGATATAAGCTGCAATATAAGCACCGTTACACCCGGTACATACGCCGTAAAGTATTATGCGGGCGATTGTCTGGGCAATGAGGACGAGAAATATACCACACTGACTGTGCTTGACGCTTAAGGCTGAAACGGATTAAATTGACAAACAACAAATTTTTAGTCTTGACAATCAGACTGTTTTATACTATAATTTTCTTGTTGCATATTTGCCGCTGTGGCGGAATTGGCAGACGCACTTGACTCAAAATCAAGCGGGGCAACCCGTGCCGGTTCGAGTCCGGCCAGCGGCATACAAAAGTCGGTTATAAATACTTAGATATTTATAATCGGCTTTTTTCTTTCCGTAAAATAATCTATGGGAAACAGAATAAGCGTATAAAAATATAATCAAACGCAAACATAGTCTCCTAAACTATAATAAGAGAAAATCAAGTGCACTTTACTTGCTGGATAATAAAAACGGGCTGACCAAAACCGATTGCCACAGTCGGTTTTGGTCAGCCCTCCTCATTGGTATTATTCTAAAATATAAACTTTAACGGGCGTATGTCCGAATCCTGAGTTAAGAGCAGAGTAATGGGTATTGTAGCAAAGGTCAATTTTGTTGCCTTTGATTGCACTACCTGTATCTGCTGCCACGCAATAGCCATATCCCTCAACAAAAAGCTTTGTACCAAGAGGAATAACTCTCGTATCAACGGCTACAACACCAAGCTGAGCCTTCATACCGCTGGCTGTAATGCCCTTCGCATTACTGCCGCAGCACTTAGTACAAGGACAGTAAGCTGTAGCACTCATAGTAAGCACGTCGCTGTAAGCATAACCGTGTATCGTCTTAGATGCAGGTGCAGTTTCCTCAACAGGCTTTGGCTTTTCCTTTGTACCCTCTTCAATGATTTTCTCAACAGGTACTTTAACCACCTTGCTGTCTATGGAATAAGTTTCCTCAAGCTCACCGCCCACATACACGGACTTCATAGTAATAACCTTTTCACCTTCGGCACCCTCCTGAGCTACACGGCTTTCACCTGTATAAAGCTCATCGGTTTCAACTGTGCGGGTTTCAAAAGGTATAGTCTCTGTCTTAGTAAAAGTCTGTGAAGTTACTGAAAGGAGCTCAACCTTTGTACCTTCCTCAAGCTTTGTGCTTGAGCTGTAACCTTCAACAGTCTGATAATCCACATCCGCTTCCTCATCACGAAGCTGAACAATAAGCTTACCAATGGTTTCCGCATTGGTTTCAACGCTTTCAAACTCACCGCCGTCAACGGATACCAATACTTCAAAAGGTGTATCTATCACAATTCGCATACTGTCTGTGATTTCATCGTCCATATCAACATTTATGATATCCTCTTCACCGACTTCAATCTGTTCCGCTGCAAGAAATTCACCTACGGTCTTATCGGTTGTTTCATAGTAGGTGCTTACACCGTCAATGATAACCCTGAGACCGCAAGCTCCCGTTTCAGCTGCCTTAGCTACGCTTCCCATACCGATTACGGTAAGTACAATCATGGCTAAAAGAACGGCAGGTAAATGTTTTACAGTGTTGCATAAATATTTTGACATAAATATTTCCTCCTTTGGACTTCCGCAACAATTTAGAAATAATTCAAATTGGAGCTGATAAAACTTTTGTAACAATTTCATCGTGGAAATCCTCTACAGTTGTATTTAATCAACTATATTTCTGTTTTTTTGTGTTAAAAAGCACAAATTTAAGAATATGCCCGTGGGGAGCATACTCTTAAATCTCGCTTGCAACATATACTTTAACACATTCGTAACAATTATGCAACAACTTTTTTCTTGTCGAAAAGACGTTCGGCATTTTTTCGAGTTGTTTCTACTATAAAATCAGGAGAAATTTGTTTAATTTCACTAATTTTTTGGACTATATATTTAATATTTTGTGAGTTATTACAGGTGCCCCTTACAGGCTCCGGAGATAAATATGGCGAATCTGTTTCCAGTAAAATACTCTCTATGGGAATATTTTTTACCACTTCAATGAGCTTTTTTGCGTTTTTAAATGTAACAACTCCGCCTACACCGATGTAAAATCCCATATTTATATAGTCTTTTGCCATTTCCAAACTGCCGGAATAGGCATGTATTACACCGCTTCTCACTCTTGAATTGCTTATAAGGTCAAAAGTATCCTTTGCAGCATCTCTGGAATGTATTATTATAGGAAGGTTTTCCTCGGCAGCAAGCTCCAGCTGGCGAGTAAACCAATACTGCTGTATATCCTTAAAGTCAAGGTCATAGTAATAATCAAGACCAATCTCGCCTATCGCCACCGCTTTTTCATGGCGGCTGAGTATGCGAATACGTTCTAAGTCCGCCTCGGTCATATTTTCAGCAGCATGAGGGTGTACCCCTACGGCTGCATACACATAGGAATACTTTTCCGCAAGCTCTATACTGAATTCGGATGAGGGTACGTCGGAACCTACATTTATAACCGTGCCTACGCCATTTGACGGCAGGGAGGATAAAATTTCCTCCCTTGTGCCATCAAAACGCTCGTCATCATAATGGGCATGAGTTTCGAAAATCATCAGCCCACCTCACTGCCGGAGACGATGTCACCGTCTGTTGTAATCACCTTAAGATTTCCTTCATCATCGGATGCGGCAAGTATCATACCCTCGCTGACCACACCTCTCATCTTGCGAGGAGGCAGATTCGTAACAACCA
The DNA here is from genome assembly GCA_944383875.1 of uncultured Clostridia bacterium. GTDB lineage: Bacteria > Bacillota > Clostridia > Lachnospirales > CAG-274 > CALWRD01. The sequence continues at coordinate 4,952 of CALWRD010000042.1, forward strand.
CAACATTTTTGCCTACCATATCCTCGGGAGCATACCATTTTGCAATACCTGACAGGATGGTACGCACCTCATCACCGATTTGTATGCGTGACTGAAGAAGCTTATCGGCGCCATCCACCTTTTTGCACTCAAGAACCTTGCCTACCTTAAGCTGAACCTTGGCAAAATCATCAATTGTAATTGAAGTTTTTTCTTCTTTTTCAACACGCTTTTCTTCTGCCTTTTCAGCCTTCTTAAGGGCTTTAAGCTGTTCTTCGGCTATCTTTTCAGCCTTTTTATGAACCTCGTCAACATCAAGACGAGCAAAGAGCATTTCAGGCTTTTCCGCAAGCTTTGTACCTGATTTATAAAGTCCGAATTTATCCAAATCCTCCATAGGACGTATTGAAGTGTTTAATTCCTTTACGATTTTTTCAGCTGTTTCCGGCATAAAAGGCTCCAAAAGACTTGCACCTATGGTAATACCTTCAACCAGATTGTAAAGAACGGTAGCCAATCTGTCTGACTTTTCAGCATCCTTTGCAAGTACCCATGGCTCCGTTTCATCAACATACTTATTGCATCTCTTAAACAGTGCAAATATTTCACTGATGGTATCCGCAACCCTGAGCTTGTTCATCTTATCCACTGCCTTATCACGCAGGGAAGTACATACGGTCTTTAAATCCTCATCCACAGCCTCTGACGCACCTTTATCCTCAACGATACCGTCA
>CALWRD010000043.1 GCA_944383875.1 uncultured Clostridia bacterium
TCCGGAAGAGCTTGAAGCTATAGCATCAGTTAAAAATCTGATAAGTCTGGAACAGGCAGTAAACATAATTAAAGACTGCTTCCCTATTGCCGGAAGTGAGGAATTTTCAAACTATAGAATATACAGCGACAGAGATTCTGGCAAGTACTTTATACAACTCAATACTGATAATGCCGAAGCTGTTCTCGATGGAGAAAGCGGTATAATTCAGTCCTTCAGTTACTATGATATAAATGATAAGGAATTTGAAGGTGATTACACCGCCACAGCAGAGAAGCTTATCAGTAAAGCTGCCTATGATATAGAAGATCAGCTTAGCCCTGTTGAAACAATGGATGGCGATTTAAAAACAGTTGCAGGTTACAGAGCATCACGAACGGAAAACGGATACAAATGCCTTGATGAGGGTATTACTATATATATCAATATTGACGGGTATATAAATACATATTATAGAACATGGTATGATGACCTTAGCTATCCTGATCCGGACAATGTGCTTTCCGGAGAAGAAGCTGTAAATCCCCTTGAAGATGTGTTTGACTTTGACCTTGTTTATAGCGTTGATGAGGACTACAATGTATCCCTTGCCTATACATTTGGCAAATTCGGCTATATGTCAGCCACCTCACCGCAGAGACTGAATTATAACGGTGAAATAATGGAGGAGGAAATTGAGCCTTCAATAGCTGATGTTCGGGGACACTGGGCTGAAAAATATATAACTCCGCTTTTTAACAGCGGTTATCAGATTACGGATACAGCCTTCAAACCGGATCAGTCCATCACATACGGTGAGCTTAAAGAGCTATTCGGTGAAAACTATAACTGGGCATTTTACTCAGATACAGAGGAAACCGAAAAGCCTGATGATAGTACAGTAACCAAATATGAGTTGGCAGAATATATAGTCAATTACTGTGGTTTTTCAGAGCTTATGGATCACCCGGATATTTTTGTTTCAAAATTTAATGACGAAATAGACAGACGGTATCTTCCTGCAGTGGCAATAGTATATGGATTCAATATACTTACGGGAGATGAAAATAACTGCTTTAATGGAGAGAAAAAAATAACCAGAGCTGAAGCAGCGGTGGCACTTTACAATCTCTTATGCAGGGAAAACTAGGAGGCATATATGAATATAGTTGATTTAATAATAAAAAAAAGAAACGGCGGAGAATTAACAACAGATGAAATTAATTATTTTATAAAAGGGGTTACAGATAAGTCTCTGCCTGACTATCAAATATCAGCTATGCTGATGGCTATATTTTTTCGTTCCCTGTCCCCACAAGAAACGGCAGATCTTACTCTTGCAATGGTACACTCCGGGACAACACTCGATTTATCTGAAATAAATGGAATCAAGGTTGACAAACACAGCACCGGCGGTGTTGCGGATACAACAACCCTTATTCTTGCCCCTCTTGTTGCCTCATTGGGATTGAAGGTAATTAAAATGTCAGGTAGAGGTCTGGGGCATTCCGGAGGTACTATTGACAAACTGGAATCAATACCCGGATACAATACAGATCTCAGCACACAACAAGCTATAAAACAGGTTAATAATATAGGTCTTGCAATAATAGGACAAACTTCAGACCTTACACCTGCGGACAAATATCTCTACGCCCTGCGTGATGTAACAGGTACTGTTGACAGTATTCCCCTTATAGCCTCAAGTATAATGAGTAAAAAGCTTGCCGGAGGCTCCGATGCAATAGTACTTGATGTCAAGGTAGGGAACGGAGCTTTTATGCAGGATATCACTCAAGCCAGACAGCTTGCAAAAGCTATGGTTGAAATAGGAAACAGCCTAAACAAAAAAACCGTTGCCTTAATCACTGCCATGGACAGACCTCTTGGCAATAACATAGGCAACAGCCTTGAAGTTGAAGAAGCAATTAATGTACTAAAAGGCAAAGTTAAAGGCAGGCTTAAAGACGTAGTACTTGAGCTCGGTGCACATATGCTTGTACTCGGTAAAATAACAAATAACCTTGAAACAGCCCGAAATATGCTTAATGAAAACATTGCAAACGGAAAAGGACTTGATAAATTTAAGGAGCTTATAACAGCTCAAGGCGGTAATCCACATGTATGTGATGATTTGTCATTATTGCCTCAGCCTACAGAGAAATTTACTGTAACCGCAAAAAAATCGGGAATTATTTCACAAATGGATACAGCTAAGATAGGCAGAGCAAGTGTAGCTTTAGGTGCAGGTCGCACATACAAAGGTGAAAAAATCGATTTGTCTGCAGGCATAATAATGAATAAAACTGTTGGCGACGCTGTTCAACAAGGTGATAAAATAGCCGAACTGTATGCCTCCGATATAGATAAATGCAATATTGCTGCCGATATATTGAATGAATCAATAGAAATATCAAATGTAGAAAAGAAACCATTACCTACAATTTTGGAGGTGATAGAATGAAACGAGCTGTTATTATTGTTCTTGATGGGGTTGGCATAGGTGAACTGCCTGATGCGGCAAAATATGGTGATGAAGGCAGTAATACTCTTGTCAACTTGAAAAAGGCTGTACCTTTACTTAATCTAGAAAATATGTGCAAGCTTGGACTTGGCAATATTACAGGCGCAGAAATATACGGCAAAACCGAAAACCCTAAAGGTCTTTACGGCAGGCTTGCCGAACATTCCGTAGGTAAAGATACTACCACGGGACACTGGGAAATAAGCGGAGTATGGCTTGATAAAGCGGTTCCTACTTAC
>CALWRD010000044.1 GCA_944383875.1 uncultured Clostridia bacterium
CTTTATTTCCTGTATTCTCTTAACCATCATTGAAGGATTTCTTGATGCGGTTATATTCCTCATTATTGCATTAATTTCCGTTACGAGTTCCTTTAATTTAAAATCAAGTTCTTCAACGCCTGTAGCCATATCATCTTTCCAAAACATAAATTCACCATCCTTAGCTATATAATAAAATGCTTGTTATTCTCCGGAAACATTTATATCCTTCACTAAAACAGAAGGAGATCCCATTCCGTAAGATGTAAAATAAAGGTCATTACCTATCTCTTCAATATTTTGCAGCAATTCAAAGAAATTTGAGGCTATTGTAATTTGCTCAACAGGACGAATTATTTCACCTTTTTCTACTAAGAATCCAGAAGCAGCAAGGGAAAAATCACCTGTAATTACATTTGCACCTGAATGCAAACCTGCTATATCATTAATTATAAGACCATTGTTTAGCTTCTTCTTAAGTGTTGATATATCAACATTTCCGCCTTTAATGTAAAAATTAGTTGCAGATGTATTAACTGTACCCTTATATGAAGATTTAAAGCCGTTACCTGTAGATTCTACACCGTCTTTATGTGCACTTTTTAAATTATAAAGATATGTTGTCAATACTCCGTTTTCAACAACTGTCTTGTTGTAAGTTGCAACACCTTCCGAATCAAATGCTGTTGTGGACCTTCCATCTTCCAAAAGAGGATCATCTGAAATAGTCACAATATCGGCTGCAATTTTCTCTCCGATTTTACCCTTTAGTAAAGAAAATCCCTTCTGTACAGACTCGGCATAGAATGAACTTGCAAAGCACCCAAGTATTTCGGCAAACACTTCATTTTGCATAATAACGTTTTTTATACCGCTTGGTACGGAAGAACCCCCCAACGCACTTATGGCTTTATCCGCAGCATTCTTCGCAACTTTAACAACATCAAGATCTGACGGTTTGTTTCCTATCCATATTTCGCCCTTTTCTTTTGTGCTGCCGTTTTTTTCAGCAATAAGTTCTACATAAGCCATTAAGTAATTACTTTTTTCGCTCAATTCCAAGCCTTTTGAGTTTGAAATATAGACCTCACTTTCACCTGATGCCACAACCGAGCTGCTAACACTTTTGATCCTTGGATCATATTCCAAGGCAATCTTTTCCATTTCAATAGCAGCGGATATTTTGTCATCTACACTATAGCTGTTAAGTTCCTCATTATATACGTTTACCTTTGCGTAGCTTTTACTTCCGCCAAATATGAATTCCTCGTCACTACTGTCAATAATACCTGCATTTTGTTTTATACTGTCAATAATATTAGGAATGTCTTTATCCTCTACTATCTCACTATAGTAGTATCCCATTACGCCATTATATAAGCCCCTTACACCAATGCCGCTCTTGCTGCTGCTTTCAAAATTTTCAACGTTTGCCTTATATACGCTTACACTGTCGGATTTAGAACTTAAAAAAAACAACTCAATATCTGATATATCATTGGCAGCTGCCGCTTCAAACAGCTTGTTTTTAAACTCATTATTTATCATATCAGCCTCTACCTCCAACAGTCATATTTTTTACTCTTATCATTGGCTGTCCAACGCAAACCGGTATACTTCCGCTTGAAGCGCCGCACATTCCCTCTGCAAGTTTAAGATTGTCTCCGACCATGTCTATATTTAAAAGCACCTCTGCGCCTTTGCCTATAAGCGTAGCTCCTCTCACAGGCTCACAAATCTTGCCGTTACGAACAATATATGCCTCATTTACAGCAAAATTAAACTCACCCGAAGCAGGATTAACCGAACCGCCGCCCATATACTTTGCATAAAGTCCATATTCGGTATTTGAAATAATATCCCTAGGCTTATCATTACCTGCAGCAATATATGTATTTGTCATCCTTGCAACAGGCATATATCTATAAGATTCTCTGCGGGATGAACCCGTAAGTGGATAATTAATTCTTTTTCCGTTAAATCTGTCTGACATATAGCTCTTAAGAATACCGTTCTCAATAAGGACCTTTCTTTTTGCAGGTGTTCCCTCATCATCAATATTAATTGAACCCCATTTTCCGTGCAGAGTTCCGTCGTCTATTGCCGTCACCTTGTCGGATGCAATTTTTTCTCCAAGCTTTCCGGCAAAAACAGAAGCATTTTTGCTGACAGCTGTAACTTCCAAGCCGTGACCGCACGCCTCATGAAAGATAACTCCGCCAAAACCGTTGTCCATAATAACATCCATTTTTCCCGAAGGGCATGGTGATGTCTTTAACATGGTTACTGCTGAACTTGCCGCCTCGGAAGCCAATTTATCCAAGTCTATTTTATCATACAATTCAAATCCTGACATTGCGCCGGGTGCAAAATAACCTGTTTGTTTTTCACTTTCATTTGATGCAACGGCACTTACCGAAGCTCTGGTTCTTATTCGGTGGTCAGTGGACCAAAGTCCTTCGGAATTAATTATACATACATCTTGAACAGAGTCCATATATGACATCTGTGTCTGTGTTATTGCACTGTCATAAGCAAAAGCAACCGAACTTGCGCTTTTAAGCATATCGGCTATAGCTTTCTTTTTTACGCTTTGAGGCATAATTACAGCTTCTCCAACACCATTTACATAATCCTTTTTATCAAAACTTTTAATCACACAGCGTACATTATTTTTAACTGCCGCTGCTGCCTCGGAAGCAATCTTTATCAAATTATCCTTGGATATATCATTCGTATATACATAAATAGCCTTATCACCACATATTAATCTTAATCCCAAGCCAAAATCACGCCCTGACAAAGCCTTCTCAACTTTTCCGTTTACAACGGAAACGGAATTTTTTACATTATTTTCAATAAATATTTCAGCAAAATCTGCTCCTGTGGCAAGTGCAGTATCCAACATATTATAAGCTGTTCTTTGACTTAACATAGATTTCCTCCTTTTCAAATAATAAATTTATTATAACACATAATTTTCACTTGATAAATAGTTATTTTTATTATACAATAGAGACACGGGCAAACATTATGCCTGACAAATATTATGGAGGTGCTTATTATGGCATACATTATTACAGACGAGTGTATTTCTTGCGGAGCTTGCGCTAGCGAATGTCCAGTTAGCTGCATTACTGAGGGCGACGGCAAGTACGTTATTGATGCAGATGCTTGCATCAGCTGCGGAACTTGTGCTTCTACTTGCCCCGTAGGTGCACCTGTTTCTAATGACTAATATCTTACAAAATAAGCTGTCGCATTGATATTGCTATCTGCGGCAGCTTTTTTGTACTTGCTGTTACTTCGTCACTTGCGCTTGTATTTTTTCATTCAGTTCTGAAAGATATACCCATCTTTCCATTTTTTCCTCAAGGCTTAATTCCAACACACTCTTTTCGCTTTCAAGCTCTTGCAGCTTGTAATAATTGCTGGAATTTTTCTCCATCTCACTTTCAAGAGAAGATATTTTATTCTCCAACTCAGCTATATCCTGATCTATTGTGCTCCATTCCTTTGCTTCGTTATAGGTCATTTTAAGCTTTCGTTCGCCCTTATCCCAGCTTTTATTTGATATTTTTTCGGTTTTAACTACCGTTTTATCGGTATTTTCATTTTTCTTTTCAATATAATCCGAATAACCGCCCTCATACTGTTTCGCATATCCATCACCTTCAAGCGCAAAAATACGATTTACCACTCTGTCCAGAAAACATCTGTCATGTGATACTGTAATTACCGCACCGTCAAAACCCTCAAGATATTCCTCCAAAATACTCAAGGTTTCAATATCAAGGTCGTTAGTGGGCTCGTCCAAAAACAAAATATTGGGACAACTCATAAGGACTCTCAAAAGGTATAATCTTCGGCGTTCGCCACCGGAAAGCTTGCCTATTGGCGAATACTGCATATCCGGCGTGAAAAGGAAACGTTCCAAAAGCTGTGAAGCACTTATCTTACCCTTATCAATCGGTATATATTCTCCGACTTCCTTAATATAATCAATAACCCTGAGATTATAATCCATTGCTTCATTTTCCTGAGCAAACAAGCCTATTTTTACAGTTTCACCAAAAGTTACAGTGCCGCTGTCAGGTTGAATAACCCCGCTGAGCATACCAAGCAGCGTGCTTTTGCCAACTCCGTTGTTGCCAATTATTCCAATCCTGTCATTTCTTAAAAGATGATAAGTAAAGTCCTTAATAACCGGAATACCATTATAGGATTTTGAGATATTGTCGGCTTCAATGGTCTTTCTTCCGAGTCTGGAGGCTGTTCCCTCAAATTCGAGCCTTCGCTGTTCCTGCGGTGCCTTGATTTCAGATATTTCTTCAAAGCGCTGGAGCCTTGCTTTTTGTTTGGTTGTACGTGCCTTTGCACCCCGCTTTACCCACTTAAGCTCATTTCTCAAAAAGCTCTGCCTTTTCCGTTCTCCCGCAGCTTCAAACTCTTCACGCTCAGCTTTTTTTATAATAAACTCAGTATAATTACCATAATAGGTATACATTTCTCCTTTATCAAGCTCTATAGTTTTATTGACAACCCTGTCCAGAAAGTACCTGTCGTGAGTAACCATAATAAGCGCCTTAGCGGTGCGTTTGAGATTATTTTCAAGCCAATCAACAGTGCTGTTGTCAATGTGATTTGTTGGCTCATCTAAAATCAACACATCAACACGGCTCATCATAGCTGCGGCAATAGCCACTCTTTTTCTTTGACCTCCGGACAGTTCACTGCAGGGCTTGTAATATTCATTTATTCCAAGTCTTGTAAGTGCAGTCTTTGCTTCGGTAAGCCTTTCTTCGGTGTCAAGTACAGACACCCTGTCAACATAATCAATAACAACCTCCTGAGGATTATCAAAATCAGGGGTCTGAGGTAAATAACCTACCTGAAGCCCCCGCATTTTAGTAATACTACCACTGTCAGCTGTTTCTTCACCTGCCAAAATTTTAAGCAAAGTACTTTTTCCTGTACCGTTTACACCGATTATACCTATTTTGTCACCGGTTTCAATACCAAAAGATATATTATTTAAAACTACTTTTTCACCAAATGACTTTGAAATATTTTCCACCGTCATTAAATTCATAGCAATCAATCCTTAGCTGTCAACCATAAACACGGATGACAGATGAAATTTTCTTAATCATTGACATACCATTTAAAATTGCAATGGAGTCTTTAAAGTTTCCCGCTCTGACCTCATCGGTAATAACAACAATTTCAGCCGTATTATCATCACTTGCTTTTTGAATAAGCCTTGATATACTTACATTATTGCTTCCGAATACACCGGCAACACCCGCAAGTACACCTGCTCTATCCTCAACCTGCATTCTTAAAAAGTACTTGCTTACACAATCTTCAGGCTTTTTAATTTTAAGTTGCTTATAACAAGTACAGCCTATCCTTCCGCAGCAATTAAAGACAATGTTTCGTGATATGTCAATAATATCTCCGACAACGGCACTTGCCGTAGGATACATACCTGCACCTCTGCCCATAAACATAGCATCGTCAACGGCATCTCCATGCACAAAAACCGCATTAAACACATCGTTGACAGAGGCAAGGGGATGAGTGCTTGGAATAAGCATAGGATGCACACTTACCTCAATACCGTCGTCAGTATTTGCAGCAATACCCAAAAGTTTGATGTCGCAACCCATTTCTTTGGCATAACATATATCCTTTGCTGTTATCTTTGTAATGCCTTCTATGTCAACATCATCAAAAGTAACTCTTGAGTTAAATGCTATTGATGCCATAATGGCAATTTTTCTGCCGGCATCAAGTCCTTCAACATCAGCGGTAGGATCAGCTTCCGCATAACCAAGCTCCTGAGCCATCTTTAAAGCATCCTCAAATTCCATCCCGTCATTTGTCATTTTAGTCAATATAAAGTTTGTAGTGCCGTTTACAATCCCCATTATCTCTGTGATATTGTTGCCTGCAAGGCACTGCTTAAGAGGTCTTATAATGGGTATACCACCTGCAACGGCAGCCTCAAAAAGTAAATCACAACCGTTTTGAGCGGCAAGCTCCATAAGCTCGCCGCCTTTTACAGCCATAAGATCTTTGTTTGCCGTAACCACATTTTTTCCTGACATAAGTGCAGATTTAATATACTCATAAGCGGGTTCCATACCACCCATAACCTCAACAACGATCCTTATATCAGGGGCATTCAAAATATCATTCGGATTATCTGTAATAACCTCTGTTGGTATTCCCTCACGAGTTTTTGATATGTTCCTTACAAGTACCTTGTCTATAACAGTATTTACCCCTGCTTTATGTTTAATTTCTTCGGCTTGTTTTTCCAACAAACGATAAACGCCTGTACCGACCGTACCAAGTCCCAACAGACCTATTTTGATAGATTCCATATACTTCTCCTTACTTATTTAAAACATTGTAAACGTTGTTAAGCAATACAGCCATCTGTGCTCTTGTAATATTCTTTGCAGGTGAAATAGTGGTATCCGAATCACCGGCAACTGCACCCAAGTTGATAAGTGCGGCAACCGCAGTCTTGTTTTCTTCTGCAATTTGGTTGCTGTCTGTATACTTTGCCAAGCACTGCGTATCTGTATTCATTTGTACACCTACTTTGGCAAGTCCCTTGTATACCATAACCATGATTTCTTCACGTGTAATGTTTTCCTTCGGTCTGAAAAGTCCGTTTGAAACACCTGCTTCAATGCCATTGCTTCTTGCTGTACTTACATAATTGTAGTAGTACTTTCCGCTTTCAACATCCGAATAGTTTCCATTGGATGTTATGCTAAGTCCCAGCATTTTAACCAGCACGATGGTAAAGTCTGCACGAGTACAGGTATCGTCAGGAGCAAAAGTGCTACTGTTTCTTCCTACTATAAAGCCCTTGGAAGCCATATTGTTAATTGCACTTACTGCCCAAGCCCTTGAAGAAATATCCGTAAAGTTTACGGGGACTACTGTTGTGGTGGTTACTGCCGCAGTAGTTGTTTCTGTAGTGGCTTCTGTAGTTGTGGTAGCCTTTGTTGTGGTGGTTGTTGTTGTAGTGGTAGTTGCTGTACCGGAAACCGTAACCACAATCTGAACCACGTCTCCGTCATCGTGTTTGCAAATGATAGTTGCAACACCGTTTGCAACACCCACAACCGAGCTGTCACCGGACAGTTTGGCAACAGAGGTTCTGTCTGAAGAAATACTGTATTCATCAACATCATCTACAAGTAAGTTTTCAAAACTTTTTGTCTCATTTTTCTTAATTGTTAATGTTCTCGTTGTATAATCCGGGGAAACATTGATGGTAAATTTATAATCATCATCACCCTCAGCCCTTACTACAGTATCACCCTCTTCAAGAGCTTCAATTTCTCCGTCATTTTCATCAAGGTCAACTATATCCTCATCATCAACATCCCAGTCACAGTCATCG
>CALWRD010000045.1 GCA_944383875.1 uncultured Clostridia bacterium
TAAGAGGCTTTGCGATTCTGTTGGGCTCATCCGCATCTCTTTGCTGGGTCGAAGTATATTTTTTTACTATATGAGCCACAAGTCTCATATTGCGCTCAATCAATATATCTCTTGCTTGTTTATCTCCTGTTGCCATAGCGTTTAAATATTCTGTCTCTTCTTCTGCTGTCAGAGGTTTTTTAAACGAACTTCCTCCAACATATGCGAACATAAAAAAGCATTCCAACAACAATTCTAACACACAAGCACCTCACCGGGCATTCTTATATACTATATGTTAATTTATTTTCTAACGTGCCTATCCCAAAACTCTTTTTATGATACAATAAAACAAATTTTAACCCTTTAGATCCGGAGATAACATTCCATTTTCAGAGTAACGGAAATAAAATTTTACAGCCTTTAATCAAAATAAAAATATAGGGCTGTTAATGCGACAGCCCCATAAATACGCCTTATTACAATAATTATTCTGATAAAGACTTCTTAATTAATCGGTTTTTGTTGGGATAAAGGGTTTAATGGCTTCCGCAACGTTAGACACAGGCATTGTTTGCAAGCACACTTTTCCCGGTCCAGTTAAAACCGTATTAAAAAAGCCTTCTCCTCCCAAAAACTTATTCTTTAATCCTGCAACCTGCCTAATATCCATAGATACACTTGTTTCAAAAGCAGCTAGATATCCCGTATCAACAACCAACTGCTGCTCCGGTGCCAATTCATACTCAACCAATTCACCGTCTATTTCCATAAAAGCTATGCCGTTTCCGTACAGCTTTTGCATAATAAAGCCTTCACCGCCGAAAAAGCCTGCACCCAGCTTTTTATTAAAAAATATATCTAAGTTTACACCGGCCTCGGACGCAAGGAAAGCCTTTTTTTGCAAAATCATTTCTTTTCCCGGGGAAATTTCCAATGGTATAATTTTTCCGGGGAAACTTGATCCGAAAGTAATCATTCCGGCTCCATCATTAGCCGTATAAATATTTTGAAACATTGATTCACCTGACAAAGCCTTGGAAAACATCTTTCCTATGCCGCCGCCTGTTGTTTCCATACTTATATTAGGTGTCTGCCAAACCATAGAACCCTTTTCCGTAATCATCTGTTCACCGCTTTCAAGGTGACAAATTACAATCGGAAACGGTTCGCCTTTAATTTCATATTTCATTTCCGCAACCTCCTTTGTCAATTAATTAAAAAGAGGAGCGCTACCGCACTCCTCTAACTCAAGCTTTATATGTAAAGCTAATTTTCAATTATCAACTGATAAGCACATCACTTATTTCAGCAGGTAACTCAGCAGGATTAACATTGGCGGAAATTATAAAATCAATATGATACTTCTCGCTCATTTCCTTGAGCTTAGCTACAAGCTTAATTAAATCATCATTATCAAGTTTAGCTACTATCTTATAAATGCCGTCAATAAATATTTTTTCAATATCACTGTCCTGCGAAAGGATACCATAAATAAACCCAACCAACTCTCTGTAATTAACAATCGGGAATTCCTTAACCTCAACAAAACGAATGTCGTAATGCAAATCATAAATATGTCTGTTGTCGTCATCAAGATAAACAACATGACCGTTAGATGCCTTGATAGCTTCATTAGCCATCTCGATAAGGCGTTTTGTCTTGCCTTCACCTTTTTCACCTGCGAGAATTTGAACCATAATGATCTCCTCCTTCATAATAAGCGGAAAAACAACTCCGCTTTGGCATTTTGTATATACGTAATATACAACTGTGTCTTTGTATATAATTAATATTCTATAAAAAGTAACAAATCCCTTTTTTATTTTCGCAATTTTTTTATATTTTTTTATAAAAATATTCCATAATAAAATATGCTTGCAAATTTTGCTCATTTGCGGTAAAGTAATATTATGGTGATTTATGAGATTTAATTAATACAGAGGTGTTAATATTGAAAAAAACTACAGCAAAGGAATATGGCAATGACAGCATCACCTCTTTAAAGGGTGCGGACAGAGTACGTTTAAGACCATCCGTAATTTTCGGTTCAGACGGTTTGGAAGGGTGTGAACATTCTGTTTTCGAGATACTCTCAAACTCCATAGACGAGGCAAGAGAAGGTTACGGCAATAAAATAGAAATTACCCTTTTTAAAGATCATTCAATTGCTGTCAGTGACCATGGTCGTGGCATACCTGTAGATTATAACACAGTTGAAGAAAAGTACAACTGGGAGCTGCTTTTTTGCGAACTTTACGCCGGAGGAAAATACGACAATAACAACGGTGACACCTATCAATTCAGTTTGGGGCTTAACGGACTCGGATTATGCTCCACCCAATACAGCTCAGAATTTATGCACGTTGTAATATACCGTGACGGCTACAGATATGAGCTTAACTTCGAAAATGGCGAAAATGTGGGAGGATTGAAGAAAGAACCCACCGCTCAAAAGGCAACGGGCAGCAATATACATTGGAAACCCGACAGAAAGGTATTTACCGATATAAACATACCTCTTTCTTATTTTCAGGATGTTCTGCGCCGCCAATGTATCGTCAATGCCGGACTTACCTTTGTACTCACAGACGAAGCTTCCGGTGATGTATTTACCTATTGCTATCCAAACGGTATTAAGGACTATATTGCGGAAATTACAAACGACAAAAACTTTACCGAAATACAATATCTTTCCACAGAAACAACCGGACGAGACAGGGAAGATATGGAAGATTACCGTCTCAAGTTTGAGCTTTCCTTCTGCTTTAATAATGAAATCAATTTAATTGAGTATTATCATAACTCCAGTTTCCTTGAACATGGAGGATCTCCCGATAAGGCAACTCGATCTGCCTTTGTATATGCAATAGACAAATACCTTAAAGACAATTCACTCTATAAAAAAGATGAAAAGAAAATTGTCTTTTCCGATGTGGAGGATAGTCTTGTGCTTGTAATCAATTCCTTTTCTACGGTGACAAGCTATGAAAACCAGACAAAAAAAGCAATCAACAACAAATTTATCCAAGATGCTATGACCGACTATCTTAAAAAGCAGCTTGAAATATATTTTATTGAAAATAAGGCAGATGCCGATAAAATAGCAAATCAGGTTTTGGTAAATAAGCGCAGCCGTGAAACTGCTGAAAAAACACGTATAAATATTAAGAAAAAGCTTACAGGCTCCCTTGATATGAATAATCGTGTGGAAAAATTTGTAAACTGCCGAACCAAAGATGTAAATCGAAGAGAGCTGTATATTGTAGAGGGCGACTCGGCAATGGGCGCCTGTATACTTGGAAGAGACGCTGAATTTCAGGGGATTATGCCTGTAAGAGGTAAAATATTGAACTGTCTTAAATCAAATTACGAAACCATATTCAAAAGTGATATTATAACGGATCTTCTAAGGGTGCTTGGCTGCGGAGTTGAGATAAAGACCAAGCACAACAAAGATTTAAATTCCTTTGATATATCTCAGCTTAAATGGAACAAAATAATTATCTGTACCGATGCAGATGTTGACGGATTCCAGATACGCACACTTATCCTTACTATGATATATCGCCTTATTCCTTCCCTTATTGAAGAAGGTTATGTGTATATTGCGGAATCTCCCCTTTATGAGATAACCTCGGGCAAAAAGACATACTTTGCCTATACCGAAAAGGAAAAAGCCGATATAACCGATAAATTAAGCGGAAAATACCATATACAGCGCTCAAAGGGCTTGGGCGAAAACGAGCCGGATATGATGTGGCAGACCACTATGAATCCCGAAACACGCCGTCTTATAAAAGTAATGCCGGAGGATGCAGCTCTTACGGCAGATATGTTTGAAATACTTTTGGGCGATAATTTGCAGGGACGGAAAGACTATATCAAAGAAAACGGTCATATGTATATTGATTTAACAGAACTTAGCTAAGGAGTGACTGAAATGCCCAGAAAAAGCACCGGCGGACACCACGCCACAGAGGGCAGAGAAAATAAATATATAGAACAGGGGATAACAGATACCCTACGTGTCAATTATATGCCCTATGCCATGAGCGTTATTCTGTCAAGGGCAATACCTGCCATAGACGGTTTTAAACCTGCTCACAGGAAACTGCTTTATACAATGTATAAAATGGGTTTGCTGACAGGAGCCAGAACAAAATCAACTAATGTGGTGGGACAGACAATGAAATTAAACCCTCACGGTGATGCTACCATATATGAAACCATG
>CALWRD010000046.1 GCA_944383875.1 uncultured Clostridia bacterium
AGGTATATTGTAGATAATAAATTTTTTGTCCTTTTTATATATAAGGAAGAAGAGAGTGATAAATATATCAGCCCATACAAAAAATCCAAGGCTTGAAAATACCCCTATGACAGGCAGATTTCGAGACTTCATATTAAGGTCAACAAGTTTGTCCGCCATCTTTTCAAGAGTCTCCGGTCCGTGTATAACATTTTCGTCAATACACATGGACATAAAGAACAAATCCTTGTAATAACCTATATTATCCGGATAGAAATATCCGTAAACATTATTCAGCGTAGCCTGAACGTAGGCATCGGGATGCCTGAAAAATTCCCTGAACCACACCGAGAGATAGTTTCTCAAATCCTCCGAAGTGCTTTCATCTTTATAGCTGCCTTTTACAGGGTCGCTTAATTCGGGATTATAGTTTGTCGCAAGGTTTTCATAATCCAGCACAGCCTCTATAGCCTGTTTTTCTTCCTCCGTAACATCTTCGCCGTAGTCTCTTACATATCTTGCGGTCTGCTGGAACGGTATGGACAAAGACTCCCTTGTGTCATTATTGCCTATGTTAAACTTATCGGTGATAATCATTTCTCCGCCGAAATATACGGAAAAGGATATGATAAATACAAACAGGCAGGCAAGCATATTTACCGTGCTTTTTCTCATATAAATAAGCAAAAACGGAAGAGAGAGTATAAGCACATGTATTCCGTTTTTCCTTGAAAAACAGGTCAGGATTATGGCAAAAAACCAAAGCACAAGCAGCAGACGGTTTTTGCTGATGGGCATATCTTTCCTGTCAACTGTTACCATCATAAGGTAAATTACAAACATCAGATAGAAGGTATAGTTTGAGTCCTTACATACCGCCGTGGCGTTTCTTGGAAAGGCAGGCATAATGCAGATAACAAGCAGAGCAAAAAACAATATGGGCAGCGGAGCGCCCTTTTTCCTTACATAATCAAAAAGCAAAGCCGTTATAAAACTGCCGTATAAATACTGCAGCAGTGCAAAGAGGAATACCCCCACACTCTGGGAGCCGAAAGCGTTTTCTCCAAACTTTACAAAGCTGCCGAAGAAAAGCGTCTGGAGAACCGGGTGGTGATTTGATAAATTACCGGACATATATTCCCCAAGCATAACGCCGGAATCGGCATGGACAACCGCAGGATAGTCAATAATAAGGTAAGGCAGCCAGAACAGCATAATAAAAAGCCATATTTTCAGCAAACCGTTTTTCTTAAGAACCTTATCAAGATAACTTGCAAAAGAGGAAAAATATTTTTTGTCATATTCTTTTATATTATAAGAAAGTATCATATTTCCGACAGCATTAATACTTTTGGAAAATAATATGTAATAGCCTGCAATCATTAAAACAGCAGGTATAAAGCAGTTTTTGCTGAAAAGTAAGTCCCAGCTTGCCACGTGCTCATAGCTGTAGCCTATAACGGTTGCCAAAGCAAAAAAGATTCCAAGTCCCCGGGATAAATTAACAAGGCTTTTCCTTTCCGACATCAGTTTGTTAAGCACCGCAATCAAAGCGAGTATACCGAAAAAGAGAAAAAATTTATGTTCCATTTCCGGGATGTCCGTAAGCTGATATTTGTATATTCCCTCCTCCGGCTGATAATAAGTCAGTATAAACGGAATTACAGCCAGACAGGCTTGAATACATAGGTATAAAGCATTTTTAATATTAAGTCCTTGTGAGTGGCTCAAAGCTGTTCCCCCTTTTTTTGTAATTATTTGTTGAACAAAAACAGTATATATTAAACATATTTGATTGTCAAGAAAACCGCTCTTTTGCTTCCTTGTTTGGCTTAGGCATCAATATTGTCGAATATAAAAAAAGTGCTGTGTTTTACAGCACATTTTTTACACTATTCTGCTTTTTCTGTGGGAAGCTGTGCATATTCCTCATCGGAAATACGGTCAAACCATTCAAGTCCCGTCAGCTCCGGATTGGTATTGACTGCAATATGGGCAAACTCTGTGTCTGCGCTGCCTCCATGCCAGTGTTTAACCCCGGGAGGACAAAGGGCTACATCCCCGGGATAGAGCACTTCTACCTCCCCGCCTTCAACCTGATGATAGCCTATTCCGTCGGTGGCAATAAGTATCTGACCTCCTTCATGGGTGTGCCAGTTGTTGATAACGCCCTTGTCAAAGACTACATAATGAAGTCCCGGGGCACCTGCCACATTATCTCCGCCGATTATTTCGGATACATAGGCAGGACCGTTAAAGGTGTCGGACTCCATTGCCTCATCTGCCTTTTTAAACATAAACTCGCTGCCTGCCGATGGGGATGGGGTGTATTCCGCAGCCTCAAGATTGTTGTACTCCTCGTCGGTTACCTCCGCATCCTCGGGAACTTCGCCTTCGGGTACATAGTCGGCGTCATAAATAACTATCTGGGAAAACCAACTGTCGGGAGCGGCGCCGTGCCAGTGCCTTACGCCCTCAGGGCACTCTATAACGTCGCCTTTTTTAATGATCTGAGCAGGTTTTCCTTCTTCCTGATAATATCCCACGCCGCCTGTACCTATAATAACCATTCCTCCATGGGAATGCCAGTAGCTCCTTGCACCGGGTTCAAAGGTGACATCGTTGGTCTGAGGAAAGTTGTAGGTTTCGTCATTTGCAATCATGGGCTTAAGATAAACATTGCCCGTAAAATGTCCCGAAACCGGATCACCTAAGGTGAAAGGCAATTCCTCCGAGGCAGTGATAATGCCCTCATCGGATGAGACAGTCTCTTGAGCTGCGGCGGTTGTTTGTTCCGTTACTGCCGCTTCCGTGGTAGGTTCAGCTGTGCTTTGTGTTGTACCGCCTCCGCAGGCGGAAAGACTTAGGCTTGCTAAAATCATAGTAGTGATAAGTCCCTTTCTTTTCATAGTGTACCTCCTGAATGTAAAGTAAAATGCCTTAAAAATATTTATAAAAACTGTGGGTAGAATTGTCAAAGAAGTTGATGCCGTAAATATATTTTTGTAGGAGGATTGAATTATTCGCTTAAGTCAAGTCCTTCCAGCCGGTCTGTCACATCCGCTTCATCCACGGCGCTGCGGAAACGCTCACCCTCAAGCCAGTCGCCTGTTCCGGTTGTTTCGGCAAGCAGCTCTCCGCTCTCTCCCATGTCTGAACTTGAAGAGGTGCAAAATGGAATAACCGTTTTGCCCGTAAAGTCATTTGCAGCCACAAAGCTGTCAACGGGCCATGCGGCAATGCCCCACCAGATAGGATAGCCTATAAATACCGTGTCATAGTCCTCCCAGTTTTCAACTGTTGTGCTTACAAGCTCCACATCCCTTAAGGACTCGTCATCGTGCTCACGGCTTACACGGCTGTTTTCGTCGGTCCGGCTTAAGTCCTCCATGCTGTAGGGCTGGGCGGGAGTAATTTCAAAGACATCGGCTCCCAGATTGTCCGCAATATAGCCTGCCACTGCCTCGGTGTTGCCCGTTGCGGAAAAATATGCAACCGGCACATGGCTGCCGCTGTTTGTTTGGGCTGTATCTTCTTCCCCTGTGGTATTGCTTTCCTCGGCGGCATCTGCCGTGGTTTCTTCTGCTGTGTTCTCATCAGCCTGTGTGCTCTGCACCTGCTCGGTAGTAATTTCCGCAGTCTGCTGTCCGCAGCCTCCTAAGGATAATATCAGGGCTGCCGCCGTAAAGCAGGCAATAAATTTTTTCATTTTAACTTCCCCTTTCTGATTTAATTATGCCTTAATTATAAAGTAAAAGTGTGGAACAGAGAAGTATCTTTTGGTTTGCGAGTGTAAAGCCTTGGGTTAAAGCCGGAAGAGGACTAAAAACCGAAAAAGTGTATATACTTTTATTAAAACAAGAAAAATAAGTGTTTTAAAGGTGATATTTGCGCGAAATGCGCAAAAATGCTTGACAAAACCTTTAAATAATGGTAAAATGTGTATATATAATACGGAAGGGGTGCTAAGTATGTTATTGGAATTTAACTGTTCAAACCATAAGTCAATTAAAGAAAATGTTACTTTTTCAATGATTGCAGGCAGTGATAATACCTCCGAGGAACTTTTGAAGGAATACGATAATTTTCGGGTTTTGCGTTCCGTAATTATATACGGTGCAAACGGCTCGGGAAAAAGTAATTTTATCAGTGCATTGGCATTTATGCGTGATATGGTCAGTAACAGTATTGGAAATCAGCCGGGGCAGAAAGTGTTTCAGGCGCCTCACAAGCTAAGCTCACAGGATACGCCCAGCAAATACAGTATCCAGTTTGTAAAAAATGATATAAGATATGCTTATGGATTTTCCGTAAAACAAAATGTAATAGAAGAGGAATACTTGTACTATTTTCCCAAAAAAAGACCGGTGAAAATTTTTGAACGCAGTGGCATGAGCGTTAAACCGGGAGACAGATACAAGGGTACATTTGATGTCAGCACCGAAATATTAAAGGAAAACAGGCTGTTTTTGTCTTGCGCTGCCAATTACAGCAATGCAAAAGAGGTTGAAGAAGCTTTTAGATTTTTTAATACGGATATGGTAGTGTATAATCCGGAAATTAATAACTGGACGGAATACTCCATTGAGTTAATGCAAAATAATCCTTTGATTAAAAGTGCATTTGTGGATATTTTGCAGGCTCTGGGAACGGGAGCCAAAGATGTAAAAGTTAAGCTTGAGAAAGTTAAATTGGCGGATTTACCAAAGGGGTTACAAATACCAGAAGCAATAAAGAGTTTAATAGGAACCCAAGTAGGAAACAAAATAGCAGCAAAAGTAGTATATGATAAATTTGAAGTTGATTTGATGGAGGAGTCGGCGGGAGTAAAGAGACTTTTTCAAATTATTTGCCCTATTATTGACATTTTGAACAATGGTAAAATACTTATTTGTGATGAATTGGAGTCAAGCCTGCATGAAGCTGTTATTTTCCAAATTGTGCAGTGGTTTGAACATTCCAAAAAAGATAAATTTGCACAGCTTATTTTTTCAACCCATGATACAAGTCTGTTGGATACGGATTTGTTCCGAAGGGATCAGGTGTGGTTTACTCAATTAAATGAGGAACGTGCAACAGACTTGTACTCTCTTGTTGAAATTAAAAATGTCCGTAAAAGTGAAAATTTAGAGAGGGGCTATGTGTCCGGAAAATACGGTGCTATACCTATGCTTAATAAGAATTTTTTCCAAAACTTGGAAGAAGATATTTGAGGATAGGGGGCTATTATATGGACGAAAGAAATCTTGATTTAGCCTCAAGAAATGAAAATACACGAGAAAAATTTCATACGAATATTGTCAGATTTGACTTGGATGAGATAAAGCAGCATTTTCAAGAAACCGTTAATGCTGTAAAAGCCCAGTCTGCCTTAGCCGAGGAGCTGTATGAAAGCGGGAAGGTCACAGAGGCAGAAAATATCCGGCGTGCACAGATTGTATTTTTGGTAAGCGCCTTTGATTTTTATATGCATGAACTAACAAAATATGGTTTATGTGAAATTTTTAAAGAAAATTGGGAACAAACAGAAAAATATAATAATATTCAAATAAGCATGAAATATATAGATATAGCATTAAAATCGGGAGAAGATATAGATTGGTTTCTTGAATATATTAATAACTATTATAAATCAATTACAATGGTTTCGTATGAGTCGGTGAAAGGTCAATTAAACCTGCTGGGGATTGATTTAACGACCGTTGCCGACGAAGCCTTTTATCAAAGGGGCGGAACAGAGAAAACCAAGGACAAACTAAAAAGGCGTCTTAATGAGCTGTTTGACAGGAGAAATATCATAGCGCATCAAGCAGACAGAGCACATACGGATGCACAGATTAATGATATTACAGATGAAATTGTGCGGGAGTTCATGGAAGATGTGGAGAAAATAGTTGATTCAATAGATGTGGTGGTAAGGAACAAGTAACATATGTATTGAGTTTGTTCAGTTTGCACGACAAAATCTCGCCCCTACTCTTGATAACTATTATAATACTTGGAAAAGTGTGACCAATATATACTCTGACAATAAAAAAGCCGACGTCAGACAAACGTATCTGACGTCGGCTATAGTTTTACTCTTTGGTCAGCTCATCAAATATTTCCTTAACGGTGGACATTTTATTGACACGGTAAGCGTTTTCACCGCAGAAAAGAAGAGCATTGTCCGTATCACCGTTGGCAGCCTTAAACAGCGCCTGAGAGATACAGTAAGGTATCTCAGCGGGATTGCACCTTGCAAGGCAGCCGTAGCATCTTTCGATGGGGTCTTTTCCGTTTTCGGTACGGCGGATAAAGTTGTTCCTGATGGCACGACCGGGCATACCCACAGGGCTTTTTACGATTTGGATATCCTCTTTTTTTGCATTGATGTAAGCCAGTTTAAAGTTAATATCCGCGTCGCATTCCTCCGTTGCCACAAAACGTGTAGCCATCTGCACACCGTCAAGACCAAGGCTGAGGCAATGGTCAATATCGGCTCTTGTATATACGCCGCCCCCGAACACAACGGGTATCTTCTTATTATATCTTTCCTCAAACTCATGAACGACGGATATTATCTTTTTGATTTCCTCATCCATCATTTCATCGGTATAGCCTGCAATTTCATCAGCCTTAAAGCCCAGATGTCCTCCTGCCTTAGGTCCTTCGATAACCACTAAGTCGGCAGTCCTGTCTGTCTGCTTTGCCCAGCGTGAGAGTATAACCTTTGCAGCCTTTGCGGAGGATACGATGGGGGCAAGCTTAACGTCGCTGCCTGCCGCTATCTTTGGCAGATCCATGGGCAGACCTGCCCCGGAGATAATAATGTCCGCCCCCGCATCTATCGAGCAGCGTACAAAATCCTCATAGCCCTTCATTGCAACCATAATATTAACGCCTATAATACCGCCCTTTGCCTGCTCCTTGGCAAGCTTGATCTCTCCGGTAAGGGCACGCATATTAGCCTCCCTTACGTTAGTGGCAAAGTCAGGCTCACGAAAGCCCGGCTGCGCAGCTGAGATAACTCCGATACCGCCCTCACGGGCAACGGCTGAGGCAAGACGGTGCAGGCTGATGCCTACGCCCATGCCGCCCTGTATAATAGGTACCTTTGCGACCAGATTTCCGATGACTAATTCCTTCATAGCTTTGTTCTCCTGTTAAAAATAGGTTTTTATTATTATAAATTCGTTTTTAGCTACTTATTCCGTGACATTTTTAAATCAAGCCCGGTATAAGCACATAGCGAAACATAAAAAGCAAATGACAAAAGCTGCCGCCCATTACAAAAAGGTGGAATACTTCGTGAAAGCCGAACAGCCCTGAATGCAGCTGCTGGGGCTTTGTACTGTAAATAAAGGCTCCTATAGTATATATTATACCGCCCAGCGCCAGTAATGCAATACCTTGAAGAGGAACATTTCTGCACAGGGGGTAAAAGGCTACCAGTACAAGCCAGCCCATGGCAACATATATAACGGTGGACAGCACACGGGGTACATTTATCCACACAGCCTTAAGGACAATGCCGCAGAGGGCAAGAGCCCAGATAATGGAAAGCAGGGTATATCCCCATGCTCCCTTAAGGCAAACCAGACACACCGGCGTATATGTGCCGGCGATAAGCACAAATATCATCATATGGTCAAAGCGTTTGAGCAGCCTGCCGAGCCGCTCCCCTACATTGAGCATATGGTAAACAGTGCTTGCAAAATACAAAAGTATAATAGCCGCTCCGAATATGGAAAAGCTGACCACGTATCTTGCTCCCGCATCCATGGCAGAACTACATATCAGTATTATTACACAAGGTATCACTAAAATCAAGCCTATAAAATGAGTTAATGCGCTCATAGGTTCTTTCCAGCCGTAAATAAATCTCATAAAACCACTCCTTTTCGGCAAGAACCGCATAATGTAGTTTTGAATACCGTGTCTGATGTTATTATGTTACCACAACGCAATGTAAATTACAAGATGTTGTTGTTAATTTTATGAAAAATTTAATTTTATATTTTCTTTTGTAGTTTTCTATGCTATACTAATATCAGACAAGTATACTTAATTGAAAAGTTCAAAAATAAATTTATCTGCGTTAAGAAGTTTTTAGCGTGCCTGTCGAATTTCTCGAAATTCGATATAGCGTTAAGAAAACTTTAGCAGATACAAAATTTATTTTCATTTGTGTCAATTAAGTAAGAAAAACGGCATTTTTTTGCAAGGGCGACAGCCCTAATGGAGGCTTATTTATGGAAAAAGATGAAATCAAGGCTGTATTTGACGAGCTGGTCAATTACAAAATAATAAGTATTTCACAAATCCCGGATCTGGATCTGTATATGGATCAGGTGACCACCTTCGTGGAGGACAAGCTGAGCTCCTACAGGCGCAGCGAGGAGGATAAGCTCCTTACCAAAACAATGATCAACAACTACACTAAGGAGGGGCTGATAGCTCCCCCGGTTAAAAAGAAGTACTCCCGTGAGCATATAATAAGGCTGATAATGATATATCACCTTAAGAGCACCCTGTCCATAGCCGACATAGGGGCGCTTCTTAAGGCAATACCGCAGGAACAAAGCCTTGAGGTATACGATGGTTTTACCAAGCTTCAGGAGAGGGAACGTCAGCTTTCCGCCGATACCCTTAACGAAAGCATAGACAACATCATTGAGCACACCGATGACGAAAAGGAAACGGCGCTGATGACGGTGCTGATGCTGGTGCTTGAGGCTAACTGCCGCAGGATGCTTGCGGAAAAGCTGATTGATAAGTATTTTAAGGAGCAGTAAATGGATAAGAGAAAATTTGCTTTACGCAGTGATTTTATTGTTATCTTTGTACTGGCAGTGATTGCCATTGCCGCATTTGCGGTCTTTAACAGCGGCGAGGAAGCGGGTTATGCGGAGATAATACACGATAATGAGCTGATTGCACGGCTGAGCCTTGAGGAAGATCGGATATACACTCCCGAAGGCTTTGACGTGACTTTCGAGATAAAAGATGGGGCGGCAGCTTTTATAAGCTCAGACTGCCCTGACAAAATCTGCGTTAATACGGGCTTTATCAGTAAAAAAGGACAGAGTGCCGTATGCCTGCCCAACAGACTTACACTGCGAATAACGGGAGGCAGTGATGAAGCTGACATTTATATAGGATAAAATTCTGTTTACTCAATAGATTTGGAGTGATAAAATGAGCAAGACACGGAACATCACCACTATGGCTATGCTCTTTGCGTTGGCGATGGTACTTTCCTTTCTGGAGGGTATGCTGCCGCCTGTGCCATATCTTCCCCCGGGTTTTAAACCGGGGCTGTCCAACATAATTACCATGTACACCCTGTTTTTTATGGGGGCAAGGCAGGGGTTTTTAATAGCTGTGCTTAAGTCCGGCTTTGTACTTATTACAAGGGGCGGCGTTTCAGGCGCCCTCAGCCTTGCGGGAGGAATAACCTCCATACTTGTTATGCTGCTGCTTTCCTTCATATTTAAAGATAGGATTTCCTACCTTATTTTAAGTATCTGCGGCGCAATATGTCACAATATGGGGCAGCTGGCGGTGGTTACCCTTATTATGCTTAACACTTATGCGCTGTGGTATACCCCTGTGCTGATTATCGCAGGGATAATAATGGGCAGTGTTACGGGAACTCTGCTTAAGGTGATTATGCCTGTGTTTAACTCTGTTGCAGGCGGAAAGGGAGGCGGACAATGAAAAAAACAATACTTCTGCCGTTGCTTGTTATAGCAGCGGCGATTTTAATATATCTGCTTTATCCCCGTACCTACAAGTACGAAACCTCCTTTTATGATGTGTTTGACACCTATTCCACCCTTACAATCTATTCAAAGAGTGATGAAGAGGCACAGGCGGCTATGGATGGGGTGCATGAGGAACTGATAAGGCTTAATCAACTCTATGACATATATAACAGTTATGAGGGCATTAACAACATCAAGACAATTAACGATAATGCGGGGGTTGCACCGGTGGAAGTTGATGAGGATATAATGGAACTGCTGAAATTTGCCAAGGAGGCATACTATGATACCGACGGTGCGGTAAATCCAATGATGGGTGCGGTGCTTTCCATATGGCACGACCACAGGACAGCTGCCCTTGACAATCCCGAAAAGGCTTCACTCCCGGATATGAATGAGTTGAAAGAGGCTTCGGAGCACACGGACATTTCTCTTTTGGTGCTTGACGAGGAAAATTCCACAGTCTATATTGCCGACAGTGAGGCAAGCCTTGATGTGGGGGCGGTTGCAAAGGGATTTGCGGCAGACAAAGCGGTGGCTGTACTTAGAGATATGGGCATTGACTCCGCCCTGATTAACCTTGGGGGCAATGTGTGTGCCATAGGCAGGCAAAGCAGCGGCAAGCCTTGGAATATAGGTGTAACAAATCCCGAAAATACCACCGAAAGCAGCGCAGTAATTACCGCCGAGGATATTTCCGTGGTGACAAGCGGCAGTTATCAACGTTACTTTGAAGTTGAGGGTAAAAGGTATAATCATATAATAGACGGTGATACATTGATGCCTGCGGAAAGGTATGCCTCGGTTACGGTGACCGCCGAAAGCTCCGCTGTGGCGGATATGCTCTCGACGGCGTTGTTTATACTGCCGGAGGATGAGGGGGATAAGCTTGCGGATAAATATGGGGCTGGCGTCTGCCGTATTTATGATGACGGAACAATATCGGCGGATAAGATGTTTACAATAAGGTAGTAAAAAACAAGGGGCTAAAAACTTGACATTTTGTAACCCTTGTGTTAGTATAATCTTGCAAGGATGAATAAGTTTTATTTGCTTGCATATACTTTTTAGGAACGAACTCCGGTGTCCTTCGGGCCCGGGGTCTTTTTATTTCGGAGGTAATTATGCTTGACAAGGTTTTTACTACATATGAGCAGCAAATTAATTTATTGATTAAACGTGGTATGAACATATCTTCTGACGGTGATATAACCTTTGCAAAAGAAGTTTTGCAGAAAGTAGGTTATTATGGTCTTATTAACGGATACAAAAAGCCTTTCATCAGCGATACAAACACAGAAGATGATGAGTGTTATAAGACAGGAACAACTATACAGGAAATATATGCATTATATGAATTTGACAGAACATTAAGAGAAATGTTTATGTCTTTTATACTCAAGTTTGAAACTCGTATTAAAAGCTTAATCTCATACAGCTTTTCCGAGACATACGGTTATGACTACTATTTAAAATATAAAAATTTTGATACCGGCAAAAGAAATGCCAATAAATACATACCGGAATTAATTGCGGAAATCAACAGACAAATTGCCTCACGTACAAATGATCCGAGTATTGCTCATTATCTTAATACTTATGGTTATATACCCTTGTGGGTACTCACCAATATACTGACCTTTGGAACTATGAGCAAATTTTACTGTCTTATGAAAACAACGGAAAAAACTAAAGTATCACGAATATTTAATATACAGCCCCACGAGATGGAAAATTATTTAAAGTATTTAACGGATATACGAAACTTCTGCGCTCACGGAAACAGATTATATTGCTATAGATCAGAAAAGAAAATGCTTAATGATACCCCATATCATGCCAATCTGAATATACCTACTTATCACGGAAAATACGTACTTGGAAAAAATGATTTATTTGCCGCTGTAATTGCACTTAGAATACTGCTTTCAAATAATGATTACAGCAGATTAAAAGCAAAGCTTAAAAAAAGTATACATCAAGCGTCCCGTAACATTAAGACCCTGACAAAAGAAGATATACTTAACATTATGGGGTTTCCCGCAAATTGGACAGACCTTTGATTTGGTATGAAATATCTTGATTTGCATAGACTGATTAACAGTTGCATAAAATGCACATTTGCGGCATATTTTGTATAAATTTAACGAAAAAATTACCTTTGTCAAGCCCAAAAATCAAATATATGCAGAGATTTAACAAAATTTACAAAATGTTCATAATTTATTCATATGTTCGCCTTATAATCTTCCTTTAAGAGGGGATAGTATACCACCTCTTAACGAAATGATTATTTTTAAAAGAAAAGGGGAAATTAGTTATGAAGAAGTTATTATTAGGCGCTGCTGTTCTTACACTTGCTTTTGCATTTGCAGGCTGCGGTTCTTCAAGCGATGCAACTGAGGCTACTACTGAGGCTATTGTTGAAG
>CALWRD010000047.1 GCA_944383875.1 uncultured Clostridia bacterium
CCGGCTGCATAGGCGAGCAGTATTGCGCAGCAATACGACCAGCCTCGAACGGGCAAAGCCCGTTCTGCGGATTAAAGTCTGCGACGCTTTTATATACCGGTAATTTCAATATTTCACTAAAATAGTAAAATTTATTCAAAATTTTGCAGTAAATTAGGGGGGTGTTAATGCGACACCCCCTTTTAAACCGTCAAAAAAATGCAGCCACGGCAATTATATCCTGCACAAATGTTGACGGAGTGACTTTATTATGTTACAATATGACATTATAAACGGTTTAGAGGTATTGACAATGGATGAAATGCGTGATCTTTTAACTATTATGCAGGATAAAATGCCTGAATTCAGTAAGGGTCAAAAGCGTATTGCTAATTTTCTGATAGAGCATTACGATAAGGCGGTGTATCTTACTGCCGCAAAGCTTGGAGAAATAGCCGGAGTAAGCGAGTCTACTGTAGTCAGGTTTGCCATTGAACTGGGGTTTGACGGATATCCCGGTTTGCAGGAAGCCCTTGAAGAGGTAGTCAAAAACAAGCTGACGGCAAGTCAGCGTATGCGTGTATCCTATGACAGGATTTCACGTAATGACAAGCATATTTTAAACACTGTACTTGAAAGGGATGCGGACAGGATATATTCAACTCTTGCAGATATAGATACCTCTGTTTTCGATGAGGCGGTCAATAAGATTATTGAGGCTAAAACGGTTTATCTTGTGGGCGGCAGAAGTGCAGCGCCCCTTTCTGCGTTTTTCTCGTTTTATCTTAATCTTATGCGCCCTAATGTTGTTAATGTAGGACTTGCCGGAGCAACGGAGCTTTTTGAACAGATATTCAGGATTGACAGAGGGGATGTTTTTGTTGGCATTAGTTTTCCTCGTTACAGTCAGCGTACAATTAAGGCTATGGAATATGCCTATACCAAGGGGGCAACTACCATTGCACTGACAGATACGGACAAGTCGCCCCTTGCAGGCTATGCAACCTGCTGCCTTACGGCACGCAGTGATATGGTGAGCTTTGTTGACTCCCTTGTGGCGCCTTTAAGTGTGATTAACGCCTTGCTTGTGGCTATCAGCATAAATAAGCGTGAGGATCTGGACAGAAGTCTGGACAAGCTTGAAAAACTTTGGAACGAGTATCAGGTCTATACCTCACAGCCAACCAAAAAGTATCTGTAACGGAGGCTGTTGATATGAAGACGGTTGTAGTAATCGGCGGCGGTCCTGCGGGTATGATGGCTGCGGGTATTGCGGCAGGCAGAGGACTTAAAGTTATTTTGCTTGAAAAAAAGGATCGCTGCGGCAGGAAGCTTTTTATTACGGGCAAGGGAAGGTGCAACCTTACCAACGATACCGATCCGGAGGGATTAATAGCTAATACGCCGGGTAATCCTTATTTTATGTACAGTGCATTTTACGGCTTTACCTCACAGGATACCATGGATTTTTTTGAAAGGCTTGGTGTAAAGCTTAAGGTTGAAAGAGGAAACCGTGTGTTTCCCGTTTCGGATAAGTCCGGGGATATAGTGCGTGCCCTTGAACGTTTTATAAAGGATAAGAGTGTTGAAATCAGGCTTAATACAAAGGCTGAGGGTATTATTACCTTAAACGGCAAGGTTACGGGAGTAAAGGCAGGAGGTAAAGTAATTAACTGTGACAGTGTAATTATAGCTACGGGAGGTCTTTCCTATCCCGTTACAGGCTCGGACGGTGACGGATACAGCTTTGCAAAGAGTGCGGGACACAGTGTTACAGCACTTCATCCCTCTCTTGTACCTCTTATTACCAAGGAAAAATGGGTATCATCATTAATGGGATTAAGCCTTAAAAATGTACGGCTTACCGTTAAGATTGACGGAAAACAGGTTTATTCCGATTTTGGAGAAATGCTCTTTACCCATTACGGAATATCGGGACCCCTTGTGCTTACCGCAAGCCGCCATGTAATTGGGAAAACGGATAAAAAGATAGAAGCTTTTATTGACTTAAAACCTGCACTGTCGGACAAGGAGCTTGACAGCAGGCTTTTAAGGGACTTTGCTAAATATGTGAATAAGGATTTTAAAAATGCTCTTGATGATTTGCTGCCCATGAAGCTTATTCCCGTAATTATAAAGCTTTCGGGTATTTCCCCGGAAAAAAAGGTAAACAGTATTACCAAGGAGGAAAGAGCAACCTTGCTCAGATTGCTTAAGGGACTTAAGCTGACCGTAACAGGTACAGCCGGTTATAATGAGGCAATTGTTACAGCCGGCGGTATTGATGTGGATGAAATTGACCCCTCGACTATGCAGTCAAAGCTTACAGAAGGTCTTTTCTTTGCCGGAGAAGTTATAGATGTTGACGCTTACACAGGTGGTTTTAATTTACAGATAGCCTTTGCCACAGGTCATTTGGCAGGCAGTAACTGCTAGGCATTTTTAATAATGGAGGTTTATGATGGCAACACGTTGTATAAGGGGAGCTATTACTGTGGAGGTTGATGACAGGGAGGCAGTCCTTGCCGGAACCGAGCAGATGCTCAGGGAAATAATTAAACAAAATGATATAAAAATCGAGGATATTTCTTCAATTATATTTACTGCCACAAATGATATCAAGTCGGTGTATCCTGCTGTTGCGGCAAGGGCTATAGGCATAGTTGACGCAGCCCTTATGTGTGTGCAGGAGCTGTACATTGATGGCAGTCTCAGGAAATGTATAAGGGTTATGATCAGCATAGAAAGTGATAAGCCCCAGAGTGAAATGAATCACGTTTACCTTGAAGGCGCAAGGGTATTAAGACCGGATTTAGTAAAAAAAAAATCTAAATTAGCCGTTGCCATTGACGGACCGGCAGGTTCGGGAAAAAGTACGGTGGCAAAACTGCTTGCTGAAAAATACTCTCTTATATATGTAGATACCGGTGCAATGTACAGGGCTGTGGGACTCTACTGCCTTGAAAACAGTATTGATGCCGATATTCCCGATGAGGTTTCAAGGGTACTTGACGATATTAACATCAGCCTTGAAAACAGCAGTGGTATGCAGCGTATTTATCTTGACGGAAAAGACGTTACCGAAGCTATAAGAACACAGAAGGCTGCGGAGTATGCTTCAAAAGTAGCGGCTATACCTTCGGTACGCGCAGCCCTTGTAAAGCTTCAGCGCTCCCTTGCCGAAAAACAAAGCGTGATTATGGACGGTAGGGATATAGGCTCTAATGTGCTTACGGATGCACAGGTCAAAGTATATCTTGATGCGGATGTTGAGGAGCGGGCTCAAAGGCGCTGCCATGAGCTTGCAGAAAAGGGCATTGCAGCCGACAAGGCAAAAATAGAGGAAGAAATTGAGCAGAGAGACAAAAACGATAAAAACAGGGAATGTAATCCGTTGACAGCAGCTCCGGATGCGGTTATAATTGATACTACAGCAATGAGTATTGATGAGGTAAGCGATGCCATAGGCAGCCTTATCGAGAAGGAAATAAACAGGTAAGGGATGTGCGTTTGTGAGTGTAGTGCTGGCTGAAAGCGCAGGATTTTGCTTTGGTGTAAAAAGAGCTGTTGATTGTGTATATGATAAGCTTGACAGCGGAAAAATATATACCTACGGACCGATTATTCATAATAAGCAGGTTATCGGTGACCTTGAAAAGCACGGAGTCGGGGTCATTGAGGACTTGAATGAGATAAGCGACGGTGAGGTTATTATCCGTTCCCATGGCGTTCCGCCACATATTTATGAGGAACTTAGGGAAAAAGGACTGAAATATACGGACTGCACCTGTCCGTTCGTAAAAAAAATTCATAATATTGTAAAAAAAAGCTATGAAGATGAGCATAGAAGTATTATAATAATAGGTAACGGAACACATCCGGAGGTAATAGGCATCAACGGATGGTGCTCAAATACCGCTGTTATCATCAATTCTGTTGAAGAGGCGGCGGCTTTTAAGCCTGACAAAACCAAAAAATGGGCTTTGGTGGTACAGACCACCTTTCAGATTGATGTCTTTAACGAAATAATTTCTGCGCTGGGAGATGACTTTGAAGACCTAAAGCTTTACAACACAATTTGCAACGCAACCGCCGAAAGACAAGAAGAGGCGGTGGAGATTGCAAAAAAAGTTGATTATATGATAGTTTTGGGTGATAAAAAAAGTTCAAACACGCGAAAATTATATGAAATAAGTAAAAAATATTGTAAAAATACATTTTTATGTGAGTCAATTGAAGATTTACGGTTGAATATTTCTTCAAATGATGTTAAAATTGGTATAACTGCCGGTGCATCTACGCCGCCGGTGATAATAAAGGAGGCTGTTAATGCTATGAGTGAAACAAACAATTTTATGGAGATGGTTGACGCAACCCTTGTATCCTTACATACGGGACAGGTGGTAAAGGGCAAGGTTATCAATGTCAGTGATACAGGTTCGGTTTATGTTGACCTTGGTTACAAGTCAGACGGTATCATTACCAAGGCTGAGTTTTCTGATGATCCTAATGTGGAGCCTGCTGACGTTGTTAAGCCCGGCGATGAAATAAGTGTATTTGTTATCAGGGTTAATGATGGCGACGGAAACGTTCTTCTTTCCAAGAAGAAGGTTGACGCAGTTAAGGGATATGATGAGATTGAAAAGGCTTACAATGAAAAGCAGACAGTTAAGGGTAAGGTAGTTGAAACCGTTAAGGGCGGTCTTATGGCTCTTGTAAACGGTATCAAGGTATTTGTACCTTCTTCACAGATTTCCAACAGATATGTGGAGGATCTCTCTGCTTTCGTTGGCAAAGAGTTTGACTTTGATGTGCTTGAATACAATACCGAAAAGGCAAGACCACGTATTGTAATCGGTCGTAAGGCTCTTGCACAGAAGGAAATTGACGAAAAGAGAAAGCAGATCTTTGATTCCATTAAGGTAGGCGACAAAATTCAGGGTACTGTAAGCCGTATTGTTGACTTTGGTGCTTTTGTTGACCTTGGTGGTGTAGACGGACTTATTCATATTTCAGAAATGAGCTGGGGCAGAGTTAAAAAGGTAAGCGATGTTCTTCAGGAAGGACAGGCTGTTACCGTAACTGTACTTGGTGTAGATCCTGAAAAGGGTAAGATTTCACTTTCACTTAAGGATATGGATGCTGATCCATGGAAGAATGCTGCTGAAAAGTATGCTGTGGGCAGTATCGTAACAGGTAAGGTAGTAAGAATGACAAGCTTTGGTGCTTTTGTTGAGCTTGAGGACGGTGTAGACGGTCTTGTACACATTTCTCAGATTGCTTACAAGCATGTTGATAAGCCTGAGGATGAGCTTACTATCGGTCAGGAAATATCCGCTAAGGTTACAGAGCTTGATCTTGAAAACAAGAAGATCAGCCTTAGCATTAAGGAAACCCTTCCAAAGCCTGACGCTGCCGCAAAGGCTGAGCCTGCGGAAGAGGCTGAAACTGCTACAGAGGAATAATTTTAAGTTAATTATAGGACAGGCTTCTGTCTGTCCTATTTTTTTATGCACAGTTTTTGTGTATAGTTTTTAAAAGAAATGATAGGATATACAGGAGGGATTTCTTTATGAAATTTAAGAGAATTTTAGCTTCTGTTCTTGCAGGAGCAATGGTATTGTCCTTTGCGGGATGTTCCTCATCTTCAAACGGTGATACTTCCGATACTGCTGATACAGGCGATACCGCTGACACTTCATCTGAGGGTGAAACATTTATTATAGGCGGTATGGGACCTCTTACAGGTGATGCTGCAAGCTATGGTACATCAGTTCAGAATGGTGCGCAGATAGCTATTGACGAGATTAACGCTGCCGGGGGTGCTGCAGGTTATACTCTTGAGCTTGTTTTCGAGGATGACGAAAATGACGAGGAAAAGGCTGTCAATGCCTACAATCTTGTAATGGATCAGGGCGCAAACGCTATTTTGGGTGCTGTTACAAGCGGATGCTGCATAGCTATGATTGAAGAGGCTCAGGCAGACGGTATACTTACCGTTACTCCAAGCGGCTCAGCACAGGATTGCACAAAGTACCCTAACAATTTCAGAATTTGCTTTACAGATCCTCTTCAGGGTGAAACCATGGCTGAATATATTTCAGAGCAGGGTTACAGCAAGATAGCTATTATCTATGATGTTGGTAATGACTACAGCAAGGGTATCAATGATGCTTTTGTTGCTAAGGCTGAAGAGCTCGGTATGGAAATAGTGGCTGATGAGTCCTTTAATACAGGCGATGTTGACTTTAAGTCACAGCTTACAAAGATCAAGTCATCTGGTGCCGACTGTCTTTTCTTACCTATTTACTATACAGAGGTAGGTTACATTTCAGAGCAGGCTGCTACTGTAGGTGTTAGTCTTCCTTACTTTGGCTGCGATGGCTGGGACGGTGTTATAGACCAGCTTCAGGGCGATACAACCAATATTGAGGGGGCAACCTTCCTTACACCTTTTGTTGCAACTTCACAGGATCCAAAGGTTCAGGCTTTTGTTGAAACCTATCAGGAACAGTACGGAGAAACTCCCGATCAGTTTGCTGCTGACGCTTATGACGGCGTATATGCTATTAAGGCGGCTATTGAGCAGACCGGCGGAGATATTTCAAATGAAGCACTTATAGGTGCAATGACCGAAATTGAAGTAGACGGTCTTACAGGTCATATGACCTTTGATGAGAACGGTGAGCCTGAAAAAGAAGCACTTGTTGCTACTATTGAAAACGGTCAGTACGTTGCTCAGTAATTGATTATGTTTATTGCTAAAGCATTGAGGATACACCCCAATGCTTTAGTTGCTTAAGGCTAATATATGGAGTTGAAATTATGGTAATTATCGAACAATTTATAAACGGGTTAAATCTGGGCAGTATATATGCCCTCATGGCGCTCGGTTATACCATGGTTTACGGCATTGCAAAGATGCTTAACTTTGCTCATGGCGATATAATTATGGTAGGTGCTTACACTATTTCGGTGGCAACTACCAATCTGGGGCTTTCACCTATCCTTTCGGTATTACTGAGTATGCTTGTATGTACTGTCCTTGGTGTTGTCATTGAAAAGGTTGCCTATAAGCCTCTTCGTATGGCATCGCCCCTTACGGTGCTTATTACTGCCATAGGTGTAAGTTATTTGCTTCAAAGCGTTGCTCTTCTTATCTTTGGCTCAAAGTCCCAAAGGGTAGCTTCGGTAATTAATGTTGCCCCTGTAACTATAGGTGGTATTACCCTTACAGGTGAGTCAATAGTTACCCTTGGTGTAACTATAGTCATTATGATATTGCTTGTGCTTTTTATAAACAAGACTAAAGTTGGCAAGGCTATGCTTGCCGTATCAGAGGACAGAGGTGCGGCGGAGCTTATGGGTATTAATGTAAACAACACTATTTCCCTTACCTTTGCAATAGGTTCTTTCTTAGCTGCGGTTGCAGGTGCGCTTTTTGTAAGTTCTTACGGTTTTGTGGATCCATACACAGGTGCACTTCCGGGTATCAAAGCGTTTGTTGCGGCTGTACTTGGGGGTATAGGCAGTGTGCCCGGTGCAATGCTCGGAGGTATTCTCCTTGGTATTATTGAAAGTCTTTCAAAGGCATACATATCCACTCAGCTTTCTGATGCCATTGTATTTGGCGTGTTGATACTTGTGCTTTTGTTTAAGCCTTCCGGACTGCTTGGAAAACAAAGAGTTACTAAGGTATAAGTAGGTGAATGATATGAAGAAGATAAAAACTAAAACTATCATATGGCTTATTATTGCCGTTGTTATATATGCGGTGCTGTTTTATCTTGATGCGACGGGCAAACTTTCAAGACAGTTTTCACGCTTACTTATCCCTGTAGGTATAAATATTATGCTTGCTGTATCCCTTAACCTTACCGTAGGTTTTTTGGGTGAGCTTACCTTGGGTCATGCGGGTTTTATGTCGGTAGGTGCGTATTCCGGCTGTATGTTTACCGTATTTATGGATCTGCCTGTATACATAGAGTTTCCGCTGGCGCTACTTATAGGCGGTTTGGTAGCTGCAATTTTCGGTGTAATTATCGGTGTGCCTGCCCTCAGGCTTAAAGGCGACTACCTTGCCATAGTGACCCTTGCCTTTGGCGAAATTATTAAGTCGGTCATTATCAATATGGATATAACCGGTGGTTCTGCCGGACTTAAGGGAATTGAAAAGACTACTAATTTTACTGTTATGTTTGTTGCGGTGCTTGTGACCATCATTGTTATTGCAAATCTTATTAATTCCCGTCACGGAAGAGCTATCTGCGCTATCAGGGACAATGTTATCGCAGCTGAAGCTGTAGGTATCAATGTGGTTTACTACAAACTGCTTGCTTTTGTTGTAGCTGCGTTTTTTGCAGGTGTTGCAGGTGTTCTTTACGGACACAATCTCGGTATTCTCAAGCCGGCTACCTTTGACTTTAACAAGTCCATAGAGATACTTGTTATCGTTGTACTGGGCGGTATGGGCAGTATAACCGGTTCGGTTGTGGCGGCTATTATAATTACGGTACTGCCGGAAGTGCTTCGTGGTCTTGATGACTACAGAATGCTTATATATGCTGTTGTGCTTATAGCGATGATGTTAATAAATTCCAATCCTCGCATAAGTGCATTCAGAAAGCGCATTGAGTCAAAGTTCAACCTTAAAAAGAACATGAAGGAGGCTGAATAATATGGCTTTGTTGGAAGTTAAAAATTTGGGCATATCCTTCGGTGGTCTGCGTGCTGTAGATGATTTTAACTTAACTATGGATAATGGTCAGCTCTATGGACTGATAGGTCCTAACGGAGCGGGCAAAACTACGGCTTTTAACCTTCTTACAGGTGTATATAAACCTACAGACGGCAGTTTTATGTTTGACGGCAAGGAAATGTCGGGTAAAAGCCCTATAGATATTAATAAGGCAGGTATAGCAAGAACCTTTCAGAATATCAGACTTTTTTCCGATATGTCGGTGCTGGACAATGTTAAGGTAGGTTTACACAACAGGGAAACCTATGGTCTTGCTTCTGGTATCCTGCGCTTGCCATCATTTTTTAAGCAGGAAAAGGAAATGTATGATATGGGAATGGAGCTGCTTAAAGTTTTTGACCTTGACAAGGAGGCAAACTTTAAGTCCTCAAATCTTCCTTACGGCAAACAGCGTAAGCTGGAGATAGCAAGAGCCCTTGCCACCAATCCTAAGCTTCTTCTGCTTGACGAGCCTGCCGCCGGTATGAATCCCAATGAAACGGCTGAGCTTATGGATACCATTGCCCTTATAAGGAACAAGTTCAATATTTCAATCCTGCTTATTGAGCATGATATGAATCTTGTAATGGGTATTTGTGAAAGGATAGTCGTACTTGAGTACGGTAAGATAATAGCAAACGGTACTGCCGATGAGGTTAAGTCCAATCCTCGGGTTATAGCGGCATACCTTGGCGAATAGGAAAGGCGGGATATAGTTGTTAAAGGTAGAAAATCTTCATGTATACTATGGCGCCATCCATGCAATCAAAGGTATAAGCTTTGAGGTAAATGAGGGTGAGATAGTTTCCCTTATAGGTGCAAACGGCGCAGGTAAAACAACCACGCTGCACAGTATTTCGGGACTTATTAAGCCTTCAAGCGGACATATTTCCTTTATGGATAAGTCCATAGGCGGTATGACTGCCGATAAGATTATGCGTCTGGGTCTGGGACATGTACCGGAGGGCAGACGTGTATTTCAGGATCTTACCGTTCAGGAAAATCTGGAGCTTGGTGCCTTTTCCGTTAAGGACAAGGATTTTATACATAGGGAGTATACCCGTGTTATGGAGCTTTTTCCACGTCTTGGTGAGCGCAGAAAGCAGCTTGCGGGTACGCTTTCCGGTGGTGAACAGCAGATGCTTGCTATAGGAAGGGCACTTATGGGTAAACCTCGTATGCTGCTTATGGATGAGCCTTCAATGGGTCTTGCGCCTATCTTGGTAAAAGAAATATTCAGTATAATCAAAGAGTGTAACAATGACGGCGTTACTATTCTTCTTGTTGAACAAAATGCAAATATGGCTTTGTCAATTTCCGATCGTGCCTATGTGCTTGAAACAGGTAAGATAGTTAAGACAGATACAGCTCAGAAACTTTTGGGTGACGAAAGTGTTAAAAAGGCTTATCTGGGCGGTTAATGTGTTATGTTTAGGCTGCTGTAGGGATTTGCCCTGTGGCAGCCTTTTGCATACTACGCCCAAGTGTTCATTAAAAATGAAGGATGCCGATAGTTATGCAATTCCTTTAAAAAAGTTTGTTTTATGCTAAAAATTAAAATTTTTTTAAGCTAAAATGCATAAAAATTATCAATATGTATAAAAATGCTTGCAATGGAAATGTTTTGATGTTATAATGTTTCCAGTGACTGTTGTTAATGTGAGAGTGGGTTCTGCCCACTCTCGTTTTATCTTAAGCCATCTTTAGGCTTAGGTGCAGACCCATGTCGGTTAAATTCCGACAGGTACGGAGCTTTTTTGACGAGGACGAAAACGGGGCTGCAGGTGCAGCTCCTATTTTTCTGCTTATATACAGTAAGGAGGGTGATTTTTGATGCAGGCAAAGGATATAGTTAAGCTTGCGGAGGAGCTTGCTATGCCTATTATTGAACAAAACGGCTTTGAGTTTGTGGATGCCGAGTTTGTCAAGGAGGGACCTAATAAGTATCTCAGGATATATGTTGATAAGGAAGGCGGCATTACCATAGATGACTGCGAGCTGGTTTCAAGGGCACTTGATGAACAGCTTAGCGATGATATTACGGATGAACCGTATATTCTTGAGGTAAGCTCTCCGGGTATTGACCGTATACTTAAGAGGGATCACGAGTATGTCAAATACAGAGGAAAGCTTGTAGACGTTAAACTTTTTAAAGCTCTTGACGGACAGAAGGAATTCAGAGGCACTCTTTTGGGGCTGGAAGATGATAATGTGCTTATTGAGGCGGAAGACGGAAGGAAGTTATCATTCCCTCGCAAAGATGTTGCCTCAACAAGGCTTGCTGTTATATTTTAAGGTTAGTAAGATATATTTTAAGGAGGATAAGGCAAATGGACAGCCATGAGCTTATTGAAGCTTTAAATTTGATTGAAAAGGAAAAGGGTATTGACAAGGAAGTTATTTTTGATGCAATCAAGACATCTCTTGAAACAGCCTGCAAGAAAAACTACGGTACTTCCCAGAATATCCGTGTTGATATTAACAGGGAAACCGGTGAAATCAAGGTTTTTGCTCAAAAGGAAGTTACCGAGGATGTATATGATGCCTTCCTTGAAGTTTCCTTGGAGGATGCAAGGAAAATTGACCCTAAGTATGAATACGGCGATATAGTGGAGTATGAAATCACTCCTAAAAATTTCGGACGCATTTCCGCTCAGACGGCTAAGCAGGTAGTTGTACAGAAATTCAGAGAGGCTGAAAGAGAAAAGCTCTACAATGAATATCTTAAAAAGGATAAGGATATAGACACAGCCATTGTTCAGCGTACAGAAAAGAAAAACGTCATTGTTTCCCTTGGAAAGATGGATGCTATGCTCCCGGCACAGGAACAGATACCGGGTGAAACATACAACTTTAATGACAGAATAAAGGTTTATATTTATGAAGTAAAGCAAACTTCAAAAGGTCCTATAGTTAATGTGTCAAGGACGCATGTTGGGCTTGTAAAGAGGCTTTTTGAGCTTGAAGTGCCTGAGGTTATGGATGGCACTGTCGAGATAAAGGCTATATCTAGAGAAGCAGGGTCAAGAACAAAGATGGCTGTTTATTCCAAAAATCCTGATGTTGATGCGGTCGGAGCCTGTGTAGGTCCAAACGGCAACAGAGTTAATGTAATAGTCAATGAGCTTAAGGGTGA
>CALWRD010000048.1 GCA_944383875.1 uncultured Clostridia bacterium
AAGAGCCTTCTCAATAACAGCGTCTGCACCAAGTACAGTACCTGCTGTTAAGCCTGCTGCAATAGTCTTGTTACCCTTACCGATCTGGAAAGCACCTGTAGTGGATGTTCCGTCTGTGTAATCGTAAGAGTTTCCTTTAGCTTCCCACTCACTGCCCTTGTTAACACTTACGAAACCTGTACCGAAGTCGTAAGCATCGCCTACACCGAAGAGACCTGCCTCAGTGATAGCTGTGTTAACATCGTTGGCATTGATTGAACCCTGACCTGCAAAGCCGGTTACAGGAGCAGGAGCTTCTGTTGTTGTTTCTGTAGGAGCTTCTGTTGAAGTCTCTGTAGGAGCCTCTGTTGAAGTCTCTGTAGGAGCTTCTGTTGTTGTTTCTGTAGGAACCTCAGCAGAAGCAGTAATGTTTAAGTCAATACGTGCTACATTGATACTTGTAGCATTAGCAGGGCTTAAAATGTAGTAAGTACCTGCTGCAGGGATGTCCAAAACTACAGGAGTGAGTACGTTTGTAGTCTCATCCTTTGTAAGTGTGAAGTTCTGAACAACTGTGTTTGTTGCTGCATCGATAAGTAAAACGTCAGTAGTGAAGATACCGCTTGAACCGATACCTGCATACAGAGTAAATGTACCTGTACCTGCTGACTCAAACTTAAGAGCCTTCTCAATAACAGCGTCTGCACCAAGTACAGTACCTGCTGTTAAGCCTGCTGCAATGGTCTTGTTACCCTTACCGATCTGGAAAGCACCTGTAGTAGATGTTCCGTCTGTGTAAGTGTAAGAGTTTCCCTTAGCTTCCCATTCGCTGCCGCCGTTAACAGATGAAACACCGTTGCCCATGTCATAAGCGTCACCTACGCCGAAAAGACCTGCTGCGGCAACTGCCTCATTAACTGCGTTAGCATCAACGGAAGCTGTACCGGAGAATGCTGCATAAGCAGTAATCTCGCTGTTCGCTGCCGCAAACGTAGGTGTTGCCGCAACGCTTGTAAACATCATGCTTGCTGCTAACACAATGCTTACAACTTTTTTCGTTGATTTTTTCAATTTACTTCCTCCTTTTTTAATTAGTAAATTTAAAAATATTTTTCAAAAGAGGAAATGTGCATAAAAGATCCCCCTAAAAAATATTCTTTCAAGATGAATTATATAGTCTTTTGCGCAAAAAGTCAATTTCATTTTTTTAATTTTTTTTAATTTTTGAGCTTAAAATAAGGCAAAAAGCAATATTAATATTTACTTTGTAACATAAACGTAACTTAAAATCAGCAAATTGCATATATTTATTGCCTTAATATCAGAAAAAATGCACAAGTAATTTTTTTTAATTTGTAAAAATTGTAATATTAAAAGATATTTTATACAAAATTTTATAATTTTTTATTGCTATGTGTCTAATATTACCATACAAAGCTAAATATGGAACTTACAGCTTACGACACAACTAAATAGCCATTCTTTATTGATATGGCATACAGTAAATGATAAAATGCAGGTAAGTAAAAACCAAGGGAGGTATATTATGAACAAAGGTAATTTAATTGACGCCGCCATGGGGCGAATACCCTGTGACCTGTTATTGAAAAACGCAAAAATAGCAGATTTGCTGGGACACAGAATAATTACCGGCAATATTGCAATACACGAAGGAACTGTCGTAGGCTGCGGAGATGTTGAACTGCCCGCAAGGGAAAGTATTGATTTAAAGCAAAAGTTTGTATCCCCTGCCTTCACCGATGCCCATGTACACATTGAATCCTCAATGGTGATACCCTCTCAGTACGCAAGGCTGGTAATACCAAAGGGTGTTGCCACCGTCATTGCCGACCCCCACGAGATTGCAAACGTTTGCGGCAGCAGCGGGCTTGACTTTATGATTGAAGATAAAAGTCCTCTGCGTACCTATTATATGCTTCCGTCCTGCGTCCCCGCAACCCCCTTTGACAGCAGTGGCGCAGTGCTTGACGGAACAGAGTGCAAAAAGCTCTGGGAAAGCGGCAAATTCCTTGGTTTGGGCGAAATGATGAATTATCCCGGAGTTGCTGCCGGAGATAAAGATACCGTAAGCAAGCTGACCCTTACCGACAAAATTGACGGTCATGCTCCTATGCTGAGGGGAAAAGAATTGCAGGCATATGTATGCGCCGGTATATCAAACGACCACGAATGCTCATCTGCGGAAGAAGCACTTGAAAAAATAAGCCTCGGACTTAATATATATATAAGAGAAGGTACGGGAGCCAAAAATCTTGAAGAGCTTATTAAAGCGGTCACCCCTTACAATATGCACCGCTTTGCCTTCTGCACCGATGACAAGCACATAGATGAAATATATGAAGAGGGTACCATATCCCACTGCGTTGCAAAGGCTATAAAGCTGGGTATGGAACCCCTTACCGCCTTTACTATCGGCTGTCTTAACGCACCACGCTTTTACGGCTTAAAGGGATTGGGAGCCATTGCACCGGGCTATGCGGCAGATCTCATAATAATGGAAGAACTTAATCCCGAAACGATTACCGATGTATATCTCAGGGGAGTAAGGTACGAGGATAAAGCTATCCCCGCTCCCGACATTTCAAAGGTCAGCGGTACGGTACACATTAAGCCCATTGCGACCGAGGATATAAAGCCCGTATTTAATCATGATACTCCGGTGATTGACGCTTGTCCCGGCACTCTTATCACAAAGCCATGCTACCCGGAAAGCACCGAGGGACTTATGATATGCGCAAATATTGAAAGACATAAGGCTACGGGAAGGCTTTCCTGGGCATATGTCAAAGGATTCAGCATTAAAAACGGAGCCGTTGCACAGACCATAGGTCACGACTCCCACAACATAACCGTAATGGGGGACAATACCCAAGATATGGCTGCGGCGGTAAACGCCCTTGGTACGGACGGCGGCATAACAGTGGTAAAGGACGGCGAGGTAATTGCTTCCCTCACCTTGGAAGTTGCGGGGCTTATGTCCTCCGCCGACTATATGACTATACTCGAAGGCAACAGGCGCTTAACCGAAGGGATTGCAAAAATAAGCAGCGACGAACCCTCTTCTCTCCTGATGATACTCAGCTTCCTGTCATTGCTTGTTATCCCCGAAATTAAAATAAGCGATAAGGGATTGTTTGACGTAAATAAGTTTGAATTTATATAATCATATCAAAAGGACTTTGCAGCGGGTATATTCCCGGGCAAAGCCCCTTTTTGCTTTAATCTATAGGTTTTGGTAAAGCCTATAATAAAAACATTTTCGTTGCTCTTTGCAACAAAGAGTGGTAATTTTTCTTTTCCCTTAATCCCACAAATGGGATTTCTACTTTTCTACGAGAAAAGTAGCAAAAGCGCCGCTACTTCCGGAGCGCTCGTGCGATTTTTTCTGAAAGAAAAAGATCGCATCCCTACGGGATTTGAATTTATTTTATAAATTCAAACTTGCACAGCTTAGGGGCGCGAACGCCGCCCCTAAGAACCTGCATTTAGCCCCTAGGGCATTTGCAGCGATTTTCTTGACGCTGCCTGTTTTATAGGCAGCTAAAAATCTTTGCAAATGCTGTTGTTGGAACTTTAGGAAGATGTTTTTGTTAGCTTGCTTTCGTTTGACGGCAGTATAGATGAAAATCATTAAGCAAGTTTTAATCTACAAAAACCTATACATTCCCCTCACCGCAGTAATCCAGCACACCCATATATATTGCCCATGCGATATGCTTTCTGTACTCTTCATCAAGGAGTTTTTCCTTTTCCTCATCATTTGACAGAAAGCCGCACTCAACTATAACTGAAGGAATGGTACTGTTTTTTAATATGTAATAACTGCCGTCGGCTTTGGGCACACGGGTGTTACCCACATCAGCCACTTCCGCAAGGCGCTTTTGAATAGCTATTGCAAGTGACTTTCCCGCCTCGGAATCCTTTTTGTAAAAAACCTGTGCTCCGTGCACATCCTCCCGGGGAAAGGAATTTTGATGTATGCTGATAAAAATATCGGTATCCTCCGATTTTGCAAATTGTGCCCTCTGCTTTAAATCTTTCTTCTTGTCCTCGGATAAAGCCTCATCACTTATCCTTGTCAAGGTAACATTTGCACCTCCCTGCCTCATATATCCCGCCAGTATTTCCGCTATGCTCAGATTAATATCCTTTTCCTCGGTGCCGTCCGCCGCCACCTTACCCGGGTCGTATCCCCCGTGTCCCGCATCGATGATAATGTTTTTATTGTCCACCGGCATTGCGGATGTCTGGGTATTGGCAACGGAATAGGAATATATTACACCTACCGCTATGAGGATTATGTATATAACAGCTATTTTTTTCATAATAAGCTCCGTAAAATCACCTGTAATATATATATTCGGAAAAACTTATCCTTATTACTACAGCTTTTAACAGGGAGTTTATAATAATAAAAATCGCCCGTGAATCGGACACGGGCGATACAAATATCAGCATATAAATATTTACTTTTCTTACCAGATACCTACTCTTTCATCCTCGGACAGGTACATACCGTCACCCCCGTTTATATCATAGGTATCAAAAAATTCATCTATACATCTTAAAGCATAATTTACACGGACATAGGATGCGGAATGGGTATCCAGCTCATTGTAAGCCTCAAGCACACTCCTTTCGGATGTGGATCTGAAGATAGTGGCATAGCTTTCAAAAAATTCCTCGTAATCGGGATTGGATTCCACACTCTTAAGTGCGTCAAGAGCACACCTTACGCCGCTTATATCCG
Organism: uncultured Clostridia bacterium; assembly: GCA_944383875.1. Classification (GTDB taxonomy): domain Bacteria; phylum Bacillota; class Clostridia; order Lachnospirales; family CAG-274; genus CALWRD01. The sequence continues at coordinate 4,751 of CALWRD010000048.1, forward strand.
CAATGTTTTCATCCAAAGTAAAGGTTCCGTCTGTTTCAATGCCTGTGGCAGCCTCAGCTCCGTCATAATAGTCAACTATCTCTTCGCTGAGTTTTTCAAAAGCCGCATAATCCTCTTCCGTCCACCAGTCGTTGTAATTACCCTTTTCGTCAAACTTGGCTCCGGTGGTATCAAAGGCATGGCTTATTTCATGACCTATAATACAGCCAAGCGCACCGTAATTTTGAGAAAGACTTGCGTCAATGCTGTAAACAGGCTCATTAAGTATACCCGCAGGCAGTACAAAGGTGTTTGCCATTGGGTAATATGAAGCGTTAACCAGATATGCCGAGAAATAGATTTCATCATTATCAAAATCTCCGCTTAAAATTGCTGCACTGACCTTATCGTTTTCCTTCATAATCGCATAGATGTTATCAAGATAGGTTCCGCCGTCCCGGATACCCTTTATGTCAATATCCTTCATAAAGTCGGTTGAGTCCTCCTTCATACCTATGATAAGATCCATATTGTCCAGCTTTTTGATTGCCTCCGCCTTGGTGGTTTCACTCATCCAGTCCTGCTGTGCAATCCTTGTTTTATACACTTCTATAATGGACTCGGCTATACTCCTGACCTCTGCCGTCTTTTCCTCGTCCATATTATTTTCATAATAAATCCTGCCCAGATAGGTTTCCATTGCACTTGAAGTGGTGTTAAATGCCTCGGTAAGTATGTTTGCCTCAGGGTTGTAGCCGTAAACAAGCTCCAACAGGCTGTTGTTTGCCTCCATAAACTCTTCATCCAGCATTGTGGAATATGTAGCCAGCAGAGAAATTTCCGCAAGGGTCTTTAACAGCTCGGTATGGCTGCCGTCAAAGTAAGATGCGTAAAACTCAAGGGCATCAGGGTCAGCAACAACAATATCCCCGCTTACGTCAAAGCCGTGTACATCCGCTATTTCCTGCAAGTCCAGAGTGCCGAACATAGCCTGAAGCTCACTTAAAGTATAGTAATTGTAAGCATCCTCTATATCCGTATACTCATCCGTTGACCTTGTATGCTTGGCAAGTTCCTTTTCAAAGTCAACAACCATATCCGCCTTTTCATCGGCGGTTTTTTCATCATTACCTCCGAGAGTAAAAAGAGTAACTATTACTTCTTTAAAATCCTCAAGTCTTTCCTCGTTTTCATAATCTTCCTGAACCATAGTAATACTGTATGTATCAAGAACAGGCAGATATACACTCTGATCGGCATAGTCCATGGTTACCGAAAATCCCGCAAACAAGTCCATGGTAGTATCCTTGGCAAAGCTGATTGCAAAGTCTGTAAGCTCCCGGTCATTTTCAGCCTCTCTCAGCTGTTCAAGATAGGACATAATAGGTTCAGCCCCCAGCTCATTTCTGGTTTCCTCATCCGCTGCGGTAAGATAGAAGTCCTTGATCTTCTGCTCAGGAGAACCGTTGACATGATTTTTGTTTATAATATCCGCAAGAATATTGACAAGCTCATAGGCAACCTCGTTGTTTATATCCTGAAAGACCGAATTCTCAGAGACACCAATGTCAATGGTACCGGTAACAAGAAAATCATGATTTACATAGGAATAAAAATCATCCTTCGGATTACTGCCAAAAAGTCTGTACATCCTTGCAAACATAGTATCGGCATATTCCTCATCCACATAATCGCCGCTGCCAAGTTCGCCACCGGGTGTTTCACTGAGAACCCCCGCCATAGAAAGCTTTGCTATATCATTCTGAGCCCATAAGGGAACATCCGTATAACTTCCCATTTCGGGCGCCGTCCTGAGCAAATCTCCCGTAAGGCTTGGCAGCGTACCGAAAGCACGTCTCAGCATAGCAAGCGCCTCTGCCTTGGTAATCAGATTGCCCGAAGTATCCCTCTTTCCGTCACCTTTGAAGAAATCCGAAATCTGCAAGCCCTCGTTGTAATCCTCCGCTGCCTCAAGAAGCATCCGGGCATACTCGCCCTTTGTCAGTTGCTCCGCCGCAAAAGTAGGTAAAAAAGATGCGGTTGATAAAACCGCACTTAAAAATAAAGCTGTAAATTTTTTCATACGCTGTCTCCTTTGCCCCTAAGGTTCAATAGTCCTTATTTGTTCTATAATATCTTTATATTCCGGATAATCCTCATATATTCCGGAAGCATATTCTTTAAAAAGCCGCATCTGCTCCTCATTGGGCTCAATAACAGTTACACCCCTCTCCTCAAGACTGCTCAGCACCTCTGCCTCCGTTTCATCCCAAAGCTCAACAGACCTTTCCTCTGCCTTAAGAGCACATTCACACAGAATATTGTAGTCCTCCTCACCAAGTTTATCCTTAAGGGAAGAACTTGCTATAATAAGGGATGGGGCATAGCTGTGGCAGTTGAGGGTATAGTAAGGAGCAACAACATCATTGGCAAAGTAATCATAGGAAATAATGTCATTTTCCGCTCCGTCTATCCTGCCTTCATTAACTGAATTGTACACAGCGGACAAATCCACGGTGGTCACCTTTGCTCCGTATGCCCGAAGGAGCTCGCTCATAACATCTGATATGGGTATCCTGAAGGTTTTGCCTTCCATATCCTGTGGAGAGTAAATGGGCGCATCGGAGTAAAAACAGCGTGCACCGTTTTCCACCCATGAAAGAGCTTCACAGCCCTCCGTATTTTCCAGAATGTCTCTGCCTGCTTCCGATCGGGCAAAAGCCCACATATGTTCCCTGCTGCCAAATATGTATGGTAGAGTAAGCGGAATATAATTTGGACTGTACTCAGTCATACTGACGGAACTTACCCTTGCCAGATCCAGCTCACCGTTTCTTACACGGGCGATGGAGGAATTTTCCGTACCTTCCTCACCGGCAGCACTTACCTTAATGCTGACCCTGCCTTCCGTTTCGGTATAAACCTCATCCGCAAAGTAGAGCATAGATCGGGTAATGGGATGACCCGCAACCTGAGTTTCCGCAAGGGTAAGACGGATTTGCCGCTCCCCCGTTTCCTCAGGTGACTGTGTACACCCGAAAAGCGTAAGCAGCAGTATAACAAGACCAAGCCTTTGTAACAAGCACTTCAAGAGAGTTCCCCCTTTCAGGTTCTCTTTCTGTAAACAAAAAGCATAAGCAGTAAAACAATAAAAAAGAAAAATACAATAAGAGTAGCCCTTATATCCTGTATAGCTATAAGCACCGCTATAACCGCACTGACTGCACTGAGTCCGTAGAGGATAATAACGGCCTGCTTATTGGTATAACCCGCATCAACAAGCCTATGGTGCAGATGGCCTCGGTCCGCCATCATAATAGGCTTATGGTTAACCGCCCTCCTGATCATGGCAAAGAGTGTGTCACAAATAGGCAAAGCCATGGCAAGCACCGCAAGCACTATGGAAAGGATGGCATAACTCTTGAACACGCCCATACAGGAGCACACCGCAAGCACATAGCCGAGGAAGGTGGAACCGGTATCCCCCATATACACCTCAGCGGGACTGAAATTGCGGGGCAAAAATCCGAGACAGGAACCTGCAAGTGTAGCCGTAAGCACCACCGCAAGCTCACTGCCGGATACTATGCACAGCACCATAAGGCAAATGGAAGCAATGCTGGTAACACCCGCCGCAAGACCGTCAAGACCGTCAATAAGATTGACCGCATTGATAAGTCCCACTATCCATATAACGGTAATCACCGAGGAAAAGGGCTTGATGTACTGCCAGAAAGGCCACATAATAAAGTCAATCTTCGTACCGGTGGCAACCACAATAATGCCCACCAGTATCTGCATGGCAAACTTAAACTTCGGACCCAGTTCATAAACATCGTCAAGCATACCCACTGCCACAATGATAACCGCACCTATTAAAAACCCAATAAAAGGCAGAGTGCGCAGACCTTCCACAAAGGGAGTAAGCAGCAGCACCGAACACATAAATCCAAGCACTATGGCAAGACCGCCCATTCTTGGCACGGGTTCCTTATTCATACCCCTTGCACGAGGAAAATCCACCGCATGAAACTTAATGGCAAGCTTCCTTGCAAAAGGCGTGGTAAGCAATGCAACGGAAAAGGCTATCGCAAACGCTGCCATATATAATAACCAGTTGTGCGCCATAAGTGTAACCTCCGCTTCAGGCACAAGGCAAAGCCCTTATTATTTTGTGCCGAAAATTCTGTCTCCCGCATCGCCCAAACCGGGAACGATATAGCCCTCGTCATTGAGAACTCTGTCCATTGCAGCAGCATAAACATCCACATCGGGATGATCCGCCTGTATACGTTTTACACCCTCGGGTGTTACGATAAGGCAAAGATACTTAATATTTTTAAAGCCTCTCTCCTTGATAAACTGTATTGCCGCAGAGGCTGAACCGCCCGTGGCAAGCATAGGATCAAGGACTATTATTTCCATATTTTCCTCGCTCTTTGGGAGCTTGCAGTAATACTCGATAGGCTGGAATGTATTGGGGTCTCTGTAAAGACCTATGTGTCCTATCTTAGCATTTGGTATAAGCTTAATAATCGAATCCGCCATTCCTATTCCCGCACGCAGGATAGGCACCAGACCTATTTCACTTTCAAGAACATTGCAGTCGGCGGTACCCAGAGGCGTCTCCACCTGTACGGGCTTAAGAGGCAGTGACTTTGTAGCCTCATAGAAAATAAGGGATGCAACCTCACCTACAACCTCACGGAATTCCTTACTGTTTGTATTTTTGTTCCTGAGCAGAGCCATTTTGTTCTGCACCAGGGGATGGTCAATAATATACAAGTTGCTCATAAAATCACTCCTCCTCTATCATCTTAATACGTCTTAAATGTCTTTCATCTCCGGAAAAATCCGTTTCTAGCCATGCCTTTACCACCTCAACAGCAGGTCCGGGACCTATTACCCTGCCGCCCATGGCAAGTATGTTGGAGTCGTTATGCTCCCTGGTCGCCTTGGCTGAAAATACATCGTGGCAAAGGGCACAGCGTATGCCCTTGACCTTGTTTGCGGCTATGGATATACCTATACCCGTACCGCATATAAGTATACCCCTGTCACATTCACCGGAAGCAACCGCATTTGCAACAAGCTTTGCGTACTTTGGATAATCCACGGACTCACTTGTGTAAGTTCCGTAATCCTTGTACTCTATGCCGTTTTTTTTAAGATAATCAATAATAACGTTTTTTAACTCCAGACCGCCGTGGTCGCAACCCAGACCTATCATAACTATCACTCCTGTATATCTATGGCTTTGATACAGCCGTATATTTTTTCAAAACAAGCCTCGTATTCCTGCTTACCCATCATATAAGGGTCGGGAATGTCTCCGTCTTTGCCCGCATACTCACACAGAGTATGTACCTTATAGGCAAACTGTGGCAGAGCATCGCTTATAACACGTTTATGGGACTCGGTCATGGTAAGTACAAGGTCGGCCGCCGCCACCTCTTCGGCAGTCAGTGAAGCCGAAATATGTTCCCCTGCGTCAAAACCATTTTCCGCAAGCACATCAGCCGCATACTTTGTGATACCCATTCCACCGGCGCCCAGACCTCTTGAAATAACCTCAGCCTTACCTTCCCACAGTTTTTTGGCAACTGCCTCTGCCATAGGACTGCGGCAGGTATTGCCTGTACATACAAAAATCACCTTTTTCATAGTACATCCCGCTCCGTTTCTGTTACAGCACAACAACGTCATAACCGGCTGCCTTTTTCAGCCTGTTCATAATAGCCATACCCAGCTCATCCTCGTCAAAATACTCCACATACACCTTTTCAAATCCGAGAAAATCACATTTTCTCAGCATTTTAAAAAGATTTGCGGCTATGGTTTCCGGGTGTTCTCTGTCACCGATAACAAGCACATTATGTCCCTTGTAGCTGTCCTCAGTCTGTACCGTTGCGATAATGCCAACCTTGTGACCCTCAGCCTTGCCCTTATCGGCCTGTTCAAGAATATACTTCTCAACCTTGTCAAGGTCTCCCTTTACTATGGTAATGTCCGCCTTGGGAGAGTAGTGGGTATACTTCATGCCGGGGGCTTTGGGTTTTTCCCCCTCCTTGAGAGCGGAAACGACAGCCTTATCCACTGTCATATCCCCTATAAGCTCCTTCATCATACCAAGGGTAACGGCTCCGGGACGCAGCAGACAGGGCGGGTCACAGGTAGTGTCTACTATAGTGGACTCCAGACCGAACTCACAGCTGCCGCCGTCTATAATCATATCAATTCTGCCATCCATGTCATAGGCAACGTGAGAAGCTCTTGTGGGGCTCGGCTTGCCGGAAGTGTTGGCACTGGGTGCGGCTATAGGCACTCCGCAGGCTGATATAAAAGCCTTTGCCACCTTATTTTCCGGATACCTGACAGCAACCGTATCAAGTCCTCCGGAGGTTTCAGGAGGCACAATATCCTTCTTTTTAAATATAAGGGTAAGGGGACCGGGCCAGAAGGCATTAATAAGCGCTTCCGCTTTTTCGCTTACCCCATCCACAAGGGGATATAGCTGACTTATATCGGAAATATGCACAATAAGGGGGTTGTCCGAGGGACGTCCCTTGGCGGCATATATCTTCATGGCAGCCTGTGCATCAAGGGCGTTGCCCCCGAGACCGTAAACAGTTTCCGTAGGAAAAGCCACAAGGCCGCCGTTTTTTATAATATCAGCAGCCTTAGCTATTATTTCTTTATTTATTGAAGGGTTTTCGGCGTCAACCTTAGCTAATAAAGTATCCAAGATTACTTCGCCGCCCCACAGCAATGCTTATATTTTTTACCGCTGCCGCAAGGACATGGATCATTTCTTCCTACCTTATGCTCCTTAACGATAGTGGTAGATCTCTTCTGCTCCTTATAAAGTTCCTTCAGTTCATCCTCACTGAAGATATTGCTCCACTGAGGTAGGCTGTAAAGATGATCAGCCTTGTACTCAACCATCTTCTTGTAAAGGGTAGGGAAATCAATTTTAATACATACCTCTGTATCCTCATCCATCTTTTCAAGGTCGATATGTGGATCCTGAGTGTCGTTGATACCGTCTACAAAGCCCAGTATATATACGGGGTTCATATCAAACTTTTCGGAAAGCTCCTTAACGGTGCCCTTAATCTCGGTAACCTTGTCAGTCAGAATATACTCGTATATTTTCTGCTCCTTTGGAAGATAATCATTCCAAAGTCTGTCATTAATTCTGCCGTCACGATTGTACGCAGTGCCGAACCACTGCTCATATAAAGTAGCCATTACGCTAACCTCCTATATACACGTTTATATCTTATTTATTTTACACTAAAATACACTGCTTGTCCAGCACAAATTAAAGGATATTCCCTTGTCAATGCCGCAAAATCCGCCTCGGAGATCATTTCCCTTTTATCTTTAACGGATGCTGAAAAACATCTGCCTGTCCTACACCACGCCCGCAAGGTGAAGAAGTTCCTCCACGGAACCTGCTCCAATCGCCTTGATTCCCTTAATTTGAGATACTTCCTTAAGGTTTGCCCGGGGCAGTATGCAGCTTGTAAAGCCCAGCTTTGCAGCCTCACTGACACGCTTTTGTGCCATGGCTACCGCCCTGAGTTCTCCCGTAAGACCAACCTCTCCAAAGGCAATCAGTCCTTTATCAACAGCTCTGCCCGTATGTGCCGAAGCAATGGCAAGGAGCACCGCCGCATCAAGGGAAGGCTCCGCTATCCTTATTCCGCCGGTAAGGTTCACATATACATCATAGCTTGCAAGCTGAATATTGGCACGTTTTTCAAGAACCGCTATAAGCAGCACAACCCTGTTGTAATCCATACCCGTTGCCATACGCCGTGGTATGCCGAAGCTTGTGTAGCTTACAAGGGACTGAACCTCTATAAGCAGGGGTCTTGTACCCTCCATACTGCAAGTCACCACAGAGCCCGGTACATCCTCAGCCCTGCCCGTAAGCATAAACTCCGAAGGATTATCTATTTCTGCAAGTCCCTTTTCACGCATTTCAAAGACGCCTATTTCATTGGTGCTGCCGAAACGGTTTTTAACCGCTCGAAGTATCCTGTAGCTGGCACGCTTTTCACCCTCGAAGTAAAGCACCGTGTCCACCATATGTTCAAGCATACGGGGACCTGCAATAGCTCCCTCCTTGGTAACGTGACCCACTATAATAACGGAAATATTGCTTTTTTTCCCTATGTGCATAATACGTGAAGTGGTTTCCCTTACCTGAGTAACCGAACCGGGAGCAGAGGGGATTTCTTCAATATACATTGTCTGTACCGAGTCTATAATAACAAGATCCGGCTTTTCGGCGGCAACCACAGCCTCAATTATGTTGAAATTTGTTTCCGAAAGTATTGAAAGCATATCCGTGGTAACACCCAGCCTGTCGGCACGAAGCTTTATCTGCTGGGGACTTTCCTCACCGGAGACATACAACACCTTTTTTCCGCTGCTGCCAAGCTTGCTGCAAATCTGCAAAAGCAGGGTGGACTTACCTATGCCCGGATCGCCGCCCACAAGCACCAAAGAACCCTGTACTATACCGCCTCCAAGGACCCTGTCAAGTTCCGGCATACCGGTTGAGGTACGCTCATCTTCAAGGGGCTTGATGGAGCTTAAGCCCTGGGGCTTCACAGCCCTTTCCGTGCTGATATGGTTTCTGCCCGATGAGGGAGCCTCCACTTCCTCTTCAAAGGTGGAAAAGCCGCCGCAGTCGGGGCATTTGCCAAGCCATTTTGAGGTTTCATATCCGCATTTGGTACAGATATATTTTGTCTTGATCTTAGCCATAATATTTATACATAATGTTTTTCAATCTTAACACTCTTAGGTACAGAGTTAAGCTCGGCACTGAAATTGATTTTACCGGCTATATTGGTCTTGATCTTGCCCAGATTAACATCTTCAAGATAAATTGTATACTCTGTTTCGCTCTCCATCTCAAGGGTGATTTGAGTATCTCCCGTTCCTTCTATATCAAAGGTGGTGCAGTCCTCTTCCAATTTTAAATTGTGTACTGCTGCTCCCGGTACGGTTTCAATAAGCAGCTTTGAGTTTTTTTCAAGTCTTGTTACCTCTTTGTAAGTCCTGAGGGTATATAAATCCCCGCCTACCTTGTAGTCGTCAACTTTCTGCTTTGTATCAGCCTCGTAATTACCGAAACTGATTGTACCGTTGCTTTCCACTCTTATATTTTCCTGAATAACTGCCATTTTTTCTTCCTCCTATAATAATTGCAGGTGGCTTCCTGCCTAAGCAATCATATTTATCATGCCGTTTAGCTTAATTATAACAAAAACCGTGAATTTTGTACACATAAAATTTATTAAAATATTGTTACTTTCAACATAATAACCAATAATTGTACAATTACGGATATGTATTCGTTTAAATACAAATAAGCTCCCAAGGATATAGCAGCTTTCCTTGAGAGCTTTTGCACCGAATTCTATTTACTTGCAAACAACCGTTAATTTTCCTTCAAATAACCGTAGAATCAAGATGCGGTTGCTCCGCTGCCTCCGTAAAACTGTCACAGTCAACCACCTCAACAAAGTATTTGACTTGCCTGAACAGCACAAACTCACCTCCCGATTATAAAAAAAGCCCGACGTACTCACGTACATCGGACTTTATAATGTCTTATACTCAGTTAAGCATTGCTAAAGAAACAAGCAAAGTTGAAAACATGCTTCGGGTCACTCCGCCTGTTTTTCTTGAAAGATTTCTTTACGCAGAAATTACTTAAGAGTAATCTTAGCGCCAACTTCTTCAAGCTTAGCCTTGCAGCTGTCAGCCTCTTCCTTGGAAACAGCTTCCTTAAGAACCTTAGGAGCACCGTCAACAAGCTCCTTAGCTTCCTTAAGACCAAGACCTGTAATCTCTCTTACAACCTTGATAACCTTAATCTTCTCAGCGCCTACCTCAGTAAGCTCAACATCAAATTCACTCTTCTCCTCGCCTGCATCAGCAGCACCTGCACCACCTGCAGCAACCATAACGCCTGCAGCAGCAGAAACGCCGAATTCTTCCTCAGCAGCCTTTACAAGGTCGTTGAGCTCTAAAACAGAAAGCTCTTTAACAGCTGCGATAATTTCTTCAATAGATAACTTAGCCATTTTAAATTTCCTCCGTATTATAATTTTTTTAAATAATTAAAATTTTAGGTTTAGCACCAAATTAAGCCTCTGCCTCTGCGTCCTTTTCCGCAATAGCCTTGATAACACGTGCGAAAGAAGCCATAGGCGACTTGAAGCTGCCGAGCAGCTTTGAGAGAAGAACCTCTCTTGAAGGGATATCCGCAACTGCTGCCATCCCCTTTGCATCATAGCAAACGCCTTCAATAACGCCTGCCTTAAACTCAAGCTGCTTTGCATCCTTCATAAACTTGTTCATAATGCTTGCAGCAACTGTTGGATCCTCATAGCAGATAGCAATTGCGCTTGGTCCCTCGAAGTAGTCCTTGAGACCCTCGAACTGAGTACCCTGAACAGCAAAGTTCATCATAGTGTTCTTGTAAACCTTGTAGTCAACGCCTGCTTCTCTGAGCTGCTTACGAAGAGCTGTATCCTGATCAACGCTAAGACCTCTGGCGTCAACAAGTACAGCGGAAGTAGCCTTTTCAAGCTTTTCCTTAATCTCGTTTACAATAACCTGCTTTTGTTCAACCTTAGCCAAAACTAACACCTCCTGTATTAAAGATGAATAGCCGTATAAAAAAACTCCCTGCCGATGACAGGGAGATAAATACAAAGAAGATTGTATCCTCGGTAGGTTGTATACGTTACGCCCAAAGGCACCTACTGTCTACGGCACAAAAGGTATTATAACAAAGGATAATCAGCTTGTCAAGCATTTTTTAGGTTTTTTATTTATGTTTTTGTTATTCAGATTGTATGTATGTCTTAGCCAATCTTCTTTATTTTGTAAAAGAACCCATCCGAATCCAGATATGAATTATCCATTATTATTCTTACAAACATATCAGTTTCCATTAAAAGCCGACTTTGGGCATAAAAAGGGGGTGTTAATGCGACACACCCTTTAAATACTTATTTGGTATCAGTCATAAACCGACTCCTGACTATACTCAATTATACTGCCGTCATCGGCGCTTATTTCAAAGCTGTACTCCACATCGTTTGAAACAAACTCAATATCATATATTCTTCTGCCGTCATCATAATCAAGGGAGGTTCTGACAAAGGTTACCGCATCTTCGGTAAGCCCCGCCTCAGCAAGTGCCGCTGCCTTAGCTGCCTCGGCATCCAGACCGGCATCATTTTGTGCCGCCCCATTATTTATATTACCTTCAAATTCACTTGAAATAACGCTGCCGTCTGCGGCATTTATCTCATACTCATACTTTGTATTATCAGCATAAAACTCAATGTCGTAAATCATTCTGCCGTCGTCACGTTCTTTTTTAGCCTTTACAAAGGTTGCACTATCCTCTGTAACTCCTGCATCTGCAAGAGCTGCCGCCTTTGCATCGTCAAGACTGATTTCACCGCCCGACTGAACATTTTGTGCGGCAGGAGCTGTAGTTTCCGCCGTTGCTTCGGTTACGGATGCGGTAGTTTCACCTGCCGTTTGGGCAGTGTTCTGTTCCGTCCCGACAGGCTGGTTTACATCAGTGCCGCCGGATGCACAACCCGAAAGCATAACAAGTCCCAAAGATAAAGCAACAAATTTTTTCATATAATCATCCTTTCTGTGAATTTTATGGTACATATCTCTTAATATAAGCAATACCGGCAGCTGTTATACCGGCGTGGGAACCAATGGTTGCGCCTATTGCCGTATAGGGTATATCCGGTCTTGTCACAAAGGAACAAAACCCGTCAATATCTCCCATCTGAGGAAAATTTAAAACCGTAAAGGAATACTCTTCCATATGTCCCTCCATCTGTTCGGTAAAAAGTTTCTTAACCTCTGCGGCCGCCTTTTTCCTTCCCCTCATCTTAGCTACAGGGAAAAGCTCACCGTCCTTAAGTGCAATAACCGGCTTAATGTTTAAAAGTGTACCCAGGAGAGCCGACGCTTTACCTATTCTTCCGCCCTTTTGCAGGTAAGTAAGGTCATCAATAACAAAGTCAATCCTTGCGGTAGTTTTTAGCATCTCAAGCTTTTCAACAGTCTGCTCCGCACTCAGCTTGCACTTGCGCATACGCACCGCCTCATTTACAAGCAAAGCCTGGGCTGCTGTGGCAAGCAGTGAGTCAACCACAAAGACACGTTTTTCTTCATCATTGAACTCTGCGGCAGCATTGCAGGCACTTTGATAAGAACCGCTCAGCTTGGAAGACAAGCAGATGCATATCACCCGTTCGGCCTCCTCAAGACAGCCTGCAAACACTTCCATATAGTCGTTTATGGATGGGCAGGAGGTCTTTGGTATGGTTTGGATATGCTCGGTAAGCCTTACATAAAAATCCTGCTGGGTTAAATCAATATTTTCCTTCAAATAGTTTTCTCCGTCAAAACTTATATAAAAAGGGATAACTCTTATATTATGCTCTTTGATATAATCCCCATTAAGATCGGCAGCCGAGTCGGTGCATATAATAAAATTTCCCATATTACCCTCCGTGGTATGACAGTCTTTACAGTACTGCTTTATTTTTGTTTATTTTAACACAAAACATACATTTTTACAACAAAAACCCTCCGAACAGACGTCGGAGGGCAATTTATTAAAGGAATTATACGATTTCACCCTTTGGAATAACAATAGGATTATCAGGCTCGCCTATTACTGACTTTCCGTCACTGATGACAACCTCTTTATCAATAATTGCATTTTTAACGGTACAACCCTTGCCTATAATAGTAGACTCCATAACAATTGAGTTGTCCACTATGGAATCCTTACCCACAAAGACTTTTCTGAAGAGAACAGAATGATTTACACTGCCGTCAATAATAGTACCGCTTGCGATAAGTGCATCACTTACACTTGCACTTGCGTTATACTTAGCGGGAGGTTCATCCTTTGGTTTAGTTTCAATATAAGGCTGAGTAGTCAATATACTGCGTACCTCTTCGGTAAGGAAGTCCATATTAGCCTTCATATAAGCATTAACACTGTTAAGTGTAGTCCAATAGCCATCAAACTTATAACCGTATACCTTAAGCTCCTTGCTGTTGCGAATAATAATATCTTTTACAAGGTCGTATCTTCCATTTGGAATAGCGTCTTCAAGCAGCTTGATAAGCAGGCTGCGGCTGATTACATACATACCCAGAGAAGCGATGCTGCTCTTGGGCTCAAGGGGCTTTTCCTCAAAATGCTGTAAGCGCATATCCTCGTCAAGCTCCATAACACCGAAGTCACGAATATCCCTATCCGTACCGGCAAGATCCTTACATACGATAGTAATATCAGCACCCTTTGAAATATGATAATTAAGGACATCGTGGAAGTCCATCTTATAAATAGCATCACCGGAAGCGATAATTACATAAGGCTCATTACTGCGCTTAAGGAAGCTGATATTTTGATAGATAGAGTCTGCGGTACCCCTGAACCAAAAACTGTTGTCATTTGAAAGGAAAGGAGTAAAGATAAAAAGTCCGCCCTGCTTGCGGTCAAGATCCCACCACTTTGCGGAAGAAAGATGATCATGCAGAGAACGTGAGTTGTACTGTGTAATAACCGCAACTTTTTTAATATTTGAATTTGACATATTGCTCAGCGAAAAGTCGATTGCCCTGAAGGAGCTTGCCACCGGCATAGCCGAAATAGCACGCAGGGTACAGAGCTGCTTAAGTCTTTCACTGTTGCCTCCTGCCATAATAATGCCTATCGCTTTCATAAAATCGCCTCCTTCTCAATGACAACGGACTTACCGCTTTCAAGCCTGCCCTCGGGATAGTCCTCAGCAGTTGTTTTACCGTAGATAACGCAGTTTTTGCCAATAGTAACATTAGGCGGAACAACGGTATTGTTTCCCACTACAGTAATACCCGTGTTATAGATCTTAGGCTTATCTTCATTAGGTACGTCATCGCCCACGCCCATGGTTACGTTTTCACCGATTTCCGTATCCTGATCGATTATGCAGCGGTCAATAACGCAGCCTTTGCGTATAATACAATGCTCCATAATAATTGAGTCACGAACCTCTGCACCCTCCTCTATAATAACGCTTGTACTGATAACGGAATGATGAACCTTTCCCAGTATGCTTGAACCTTCGGAGATAATGCTGGTCTTGATGTCAGCATTTTTACCCGTGTACTGAGGAAGCTGGGATTCGTTGTTGGTATATATCTTCCAGAAGTCCTCATAGAGATTAAAATGAGGCAGCGTCTCTATAAGTTCCATATTTGCCGCCCAATAGGACTCAATGGTACCTACATCCTTCCAATAGTCCTTAAAACGGTAAGCATAAAGGGTCATACCCTTGTTTAACATCATAGGTATAATATGCTTGCCGAAGTCACTGTCCGCATGCACCTTATTGTCCTCAATAAGTGCCTCCCTGAGCTTATCCCAAGTAAATATGTAAATACCCATGCTTGCAAGATTGCTCTTTGGATGCTCCGGCTTTTCTTCAAACTCATAAATCTTGTCGTTTTCATCCGCATTCATTATACCGAAGCGGCTTGCCTCATCCATACTTACCTCAAGAACCGCAATGGTTACATCGCAGTTATTCTTTTTATGAAAAGCAAGCATATTGGAATAATCCATTTTATAAATATGGTCACCGGAGAGAATGAGCACATACTCCGGATTATATGTATCAATATACCCTATATTCTGATAGATGGCATTTGCCGTACCCGAATACCATTCTCCCTGTTCGCCGCCCTTAACATGTGGGGCAAGGATAGCAGCACCGCCATTTTTACGGTCAAGATCCCATGGAATACCTATACCTATATGCTGGTTAAGGATAAGAGGTTGATACTGGGTAAGTACACCTACCGTATCCACACCGGAATTGACGCAGTTACTCATAGGGAAATCAATAATTCTGTACTTGCCGCCGAATGCCACAGACGGCTTAGCCTTATCCTTTGTAAGTATGCCTAATCGGCTGCCCTGCCCACCGGCAAGAAGCATTGCCAACATTTCTTTTTTACGCATCTTAATCCCTCCAATCAATGCTTGATTATTTAATATAATAATACCACATTTCCTTGGCAGATTACAACAAAAATAATTAAAATTGATAAAAAATTTTATTCAATTAATCTAATAAAACTTTCCATAAAATCAAGAATATGTGAATTTTTAACATTAATTTACACAAACAGTAACGCAGCCCCTTAAAAGCAAATTTTTCTTTATAAAACGGTATAAAATATTTTTTCCGCAAAGGCTCTGACAGCTTGAATTTTATGACAAATAGGGTATAATGAATTTAAGTAAACTAAATGCATTTAAGCCGGGCGCATCGTGGCTTTGCTTAAACACATCGGTGCATAGACTTAATAATTAATAAATGCGAGGTAAACTATATGGCAAAAAATTTATCCGATTACAAAAAAATACACTTCATAGGCATAGGCGGCATAAGTATGTCCTCCCTTGCGGAAATTCTGCTGAGCAAAGGCTTCAAGGTTGAAGGCTCGGACGGAGTTGCCTCCGCTGTGACGGAAAGCCTTGAAAAGCTGGGCATTAAGGTTCACATAGGACAAAAAGCGGAAAACATTGCCCCCGACGCCGACCTTGCGGTATATACGGCGGCCATACCGGAGGACAATCCCGAACTTATGGCGGCAAGGGCTATGGGAATAGACGTAATTGACAGGGCAGAACTTGTGGGAATGATTATGCTTAAATACAGGCACCCCATATCGGTGGCAGGCACCCATGGCAAAACCACAACCTCATCTATGGTAAGCGAGATTTTTATGGCAGCAGGACTTGACCCCACCGTATCAATAGGCGGTATGCTGCCCTCCATAGGAGGCAACTATCTTGTAGGGGGAATGGATTACTTTGTACTGGAAAGCTGCGAGTATCGTGACAGTTTCCTTAAATTCAACCCCCACAGTGCAATTATCCTCAATATAGACAGGGATCATACCGACTACTTTAAAACAATGGAACAGATGTACAGCTCATACAATAAATTTGTAAAGAGGATAGCTGAAGGTGGATTTCTGGTTATAAACAAGGATATCCCTGACCTTGAAAAGGTTCTGGAGGGCTATGATGGGGAAGTTATCACCTATGGCAAGGCTGCCGACGCTCAATGGCACGCAGAAAATATAAGCTACGATGAGTTTGGTCACGGCAGATACACCGCCGTATTTAATGGAGATAAGATAGCCCAAGTTGAGCTGTCAATCCCCGGAGAGCACAATGTGTACAATTCACTTGCGGCTTTTGCACTTGCCCACCGTTATGGTCTGCCCACTGACGCAATTTTAAAGGGAATAAAGCATTACAGCGGCACCGACAGACGTTTCCAGTACAAGGGCAGCTTTAACGGTGTAAAGGTCATAGACGACTATGCCCACCACCCTACAGAAATAAAGGCTACCATAAACAGTGCAAGAAAAAACAATCCAAAGACACTCTGGATATGTTTTCAGCCACATACCTATACAAGAACATACGACCTGCTGGATGAATTTGCGAACGCCCTTTCGGGAGCGGATAAAGTAGTACTGATAGACATATATGCCTCCCGTGAAAAGGATACACACCTTGTAAGTTCCGCCGATTTACGGGATAAAATTGCAGCTCTCGGTACGGAGGTTTATTATATACCCACCATGGACGAGGCTGAAAAATTTCTGAAAGAAAACTGCAATCCACAGGATATGTTGATAACTATGGGTGCGGGAGATGTGTATAAACTTGGTGAAAATATTGTAAAATAATGTATTTTTGCTGTAAATCCCAATAAGTTATCCACATTATCCACACTTAGAACGTAGTTTTTTGTGGATAACCTCTGTGAAAAAGTTAAAAGCTCCCTGTCTCTGCCTTATTTGGACGGGGAGCTTTGTGGATAAATTTATTAACCGAAAGTTTGATATAATTTTTTTGTGGAAATTTTATATGTTTTACATACTGAGGTCTTAAACATTATCAAAGTACTCATTTGTAAGATGTGTATATTTTTATATATATGCTTTTGTTTGTTTTACACATTGTATGCATATAATAGCTGTGCTATAATTTTTTACATATTTTATATACAAGAGGGGTATAAAAATGAAAAATATTAAAAGATTTTTTTGCTTACCGGTGTTTGTAAGCGCTTTTTTATTGCTTACTTTATCGGTAAGTGCGGAGGTAAACATAAACCATGTGGAGCTTATGGGAGATGAAAGTTTTATAGAGAAAATCAAAAATCCCGATAATGAACAGCCTTCAAAAACGCTTTATGTTTCTCCAAACGGAAACGATGACAATGAAGGCAATGTTGACAGTCCCTTTAAGACCATAAATACCGCCCTTGATAATGCTTCGGCGGGCACTACCGTATACATAAGGGAGGGAACCTATTCGGAAAATGTCTACTTCCCTGAAAACGGAAAAGAGGGCAGCTATATTACCCTTAAAAACTATCCCGGGGAACATCCGGTAATTACAGGCACAGGCAAAAATGACGGCGCAATAATCGAGCTTGACGGTCACGACTATATACAAATAGAAGGTCTCGAGCTTTGCGGCTACAGTGCAAAATGGTGCTACGGTATAATATTTGCCGGAGGAGAAAATCACATCATTATCAGAAACAACAAAATACATAACATTAAATGCTCACAGCCCGATGACCCGGACAACAGCGGAGCAAACGCAATACTGCTTTTCGGCGAAACAAAGAAACCCATAAGTAACGTATACATAGGCGAAAAAAACGTTAATGATCTGGATACAGGTTGGCGCGAAGCTACATCCCTAACCGCAAACTGCGAATAA
>CALWRD010000049.1 GCA_944383875.1 uncultured Clostridia bacterium
TTATCTGTTATTTTCTCTGCAATGCCATCATAATCGACAGTACCGTCAGGCAGAAGATCCACCTGTTTATACACTATGCCATGCTCTATAAGGGAACCCTTTACCTCTCTTACATGCCCGATAACGCTTTGCAGCGTGTCATATGGAGCACCGACCACCGAAAGCAGCTCATCTCCATAGCGAAGGTTTCCGAAAAGGGCCACGGTAAGTGCATGAGTGCCCGAAATAATCTGGGGACGTACCAATGCCAGCTCCGTATGGAAAACATCGGCATATATAGCTTCAAGGGTATCACGTCCAATATCATTATAACCATATCCCGTAGACACATTGAAACAGCTTTCACTAAGCTTGTTTTTCTGCATAGCCGCAAGCACCTTATACTGATTGTACTCCGTTATTTTATCCAGCTTGGCAAACTCTTCTTTTACTTCACTCTCACATTCAAGGCAATAATCAATTACCTTTTCATCAATATCAAAATTGTCCTTTAAATACTTCTTTATTTCTTCCATCGTACTGTTATAAAACTCCCATTTGTTCTGCTATAAACCGAGCGGCATCCACACTGCTTTTAAAGCTGTCCATATCCACCCAAGTACCGTTTACTTGGTGTTTAAACCATGTCAGCTGACGCTTTGCAAAATGCCTTGTATCACGCTTTAAAATATTAACAGCCTCATCAAGAGTACACTCTCCTGCAAGGTAGGCTATTATTTCCTTATAGCCCAATCCCTGCATTGAAACAAGATTTCTGTCATATATTGCATAAAGGGATTTAACCTCATCCAAAAGTCCCATTTTGAGCATTTCATCAATACGGCTGTCAATTCGACTATAAAGCCGCTCTCTGTCCATATTTAATATAAAAAAGCTCACATCATAGTATGGCTTTTTTTGCTTTTCCCTCCTATTATGCTCCGAAATAGGCTCTCCTGTCAACTCAAAATATTCAAGAGCACGTATAACACGCTTTGTATTATTCATATGGATACTTTCACAGGCTTGCGGATCAACTCTTTTTAATCTTTCATAAAGAGCCTCCTTACCCTCTGTTTCAAGACATTCCTGCAACTTGGAGCGCAGAGTTTCATCGGAACATTCCTCTGAAAAGTCATTATCATATACAACAGCATTGATATAAAACCCTGTGCCTCCCACAAGAATCGGGATTTTTCCTTTTCCGTAAATTTCCCCAATATATGCTTTTGCTTTGTTTTTAAATGCCGCAACGGAATATTCCTCATCGGGGTAAAGTTCATCCACCAGATAATGCTTAATCCCATGCATCTCCTCCGGTCTTATCTTAGCGGTACCAATATCCATATATTTATATACCTGCATAGAATCAGCGGAGATGATCTCTCCGCCGATAATTTGTGCCAATTTAACTGAAACCGCTGTTTTTCCGCAGGCAGTAGGTCCTGCAATTACAATCAAAGGTTTCTTATTTATATCTGTATTAATCATGCTTAACCCTATCCATACACTCCGCATACTTTGCATCATTGAATTTTTCAAGGGAACCTACAAGATAACCCGTTATTCTCCTTATTCTTTCAACGGGCTCCCCATCATCTACATGCCTGCCGCACTTAGGGCACACATCATCAATTATACCGGTATATCCGCATACTGGATCTCTGTCAACGGGATGGTTTATAGATCCATATCCTATACCGCACTCTTTCATATAACGGATAATTTTTTCAAAAGCCTCCACATTTTTTGCGGTATCACCGTCAAGCTCCACATAAGATATATGTCCCGCATTGGTAAGAGCATGGTAAGGAGCCTCAATCCTTATCTTGTCCGCTGCCTTAATATGGTAATATACGGGAATGTGAAAACTGTTGGTATAGTATGCTCTATCGGTAACACCGTCAATTTCCCCGAAAAGTTCCTTGTCCATCTTTACAAAACGTCCGGACAAGCCCTCGGCAGGTGTTGCCAGAAGGGAAAAGTTAAGCTTAGTCTTTTCAGCCTCATCATCCATACGCTTTCTCATATGTCCCACTATACGGAGTCCAAGCTCCCTTGCCTCCTCCGATTCACCATGATGTTTTCCGATAAGCGCCTTAAGACATTCCGCAAGACCGATAAAGCCTACGCTCAATGTACCGTGTTTAAGTACTTCCTCAAGGGTATCGTCAATCTTAAGCTTGTCACTGTCTATCCATACACCCTGACCCATAAGGAAGGGGAAGTTCCTTACCTTTCTTGCAGCTTGCAGCTTAAACCTGTCAAGAAGCTGATCAATACAAAGATCTATCATCTTGTCAAGCTGAACAAAAAACTCATCTACATTGCCGTCAGCCTTTATGGCAAGCCTTGGCAGATTAATGGACGTAAAGCTCAGGTTTCCTCTGCCGTAGGTAATTTCATTGTTTTTGTCGTGAACATTTCCGATAACCCTTGTACGGCAGCCCATATAGGATATTTCCGTTTCCGGATGCCCCTCTTTGTAATACTGAAGATTAAAGGGGGCATCTTGGAAGGAAAAATTAGGAAACAGCCTCTTTGCACTTACCTTGCAGGCAAGCTTGAAAAGGTCATAGTTTCTATCCTCCGGATTAAAGTTTTTACCCTCCTTGACCCTAAAGATATGTATGGGAAAGATAGGGGTTTCTCCGTTGCCGAGTCCGTCGTTAAGGGCAAGGAGTACGTTTTTGATAACCATTCTTCCCTCCTCAGTGGTATCCGTACCATAGTTGATAGAGGAAAATGGTGTCTGTGCTCCGGCTCTTGAGTTCATCGTGTTAAGATTGTGTATAAGGGACTCCATAGCCTGATAAGTTGCCTTATCGGTTTCCTTCAATGCGTTCTTATATGCCAAACGCTGTATTTTACCGATAACCTTATCATAATATCCTCTGGAAAGCAGTATATTTTTCTCTGCCTCCATATATTCCTTATAATCGGCTATCGAAAGCTTATATCCTTTTGCAAACAAGCTGTCCTGAATTTCCTTTGCAAGCTCATCGGCATTTTCAAGATCAAAAAGGAGTTCACAGTTCCTTGCAAGGTTTATCCTGTAATTTTTAATAAAAGTCTTCTTTACTCCAAGTGCAAGGGCATAGTCAAAATTAGGTATACTCTGACCGCCGTGCTGATCATTCTGATTTGACTGTATAGCTATACACGTAAGAGCGGAATAACTTGAAATGTCATTAGGCTCCCTCAATACGCCGTGACCTGTATTAAAGCCGTTGTGGAACAGCTTAATGAGGTCTATCTGGGTACAGGTGGTGGTCATAGTCAAAAAGTCCAGGTCGTGTATATGAATATCACCGTTTTTATGTGCTTCACTGTGCTCAGGCTTTAAAACATGGAGCTGATAAAACTGCTTTGCCCCCTCGGAACCGTACTTAAGCATAGTACCCATGGCAGTATCACCGTTTACATTGGCATTTTCACGCTTAAGGTTGCTGTCCTTGGCTTCACTGAAGGTAATATCCTCGTATATCTTCATAAGCTGGGAATTTTTCTCCCTTATCCTGCTGCGTTCTGCCCTGTATAATATATACTTCCTTGCGGTAGCGGCATGCCCCCTCTTCATAAGTTCCTCTTCCACAAGATCCTGTATCTGTTCAACGGTGGGAGTATCCTTAAGATTGTAAACGGCAGCCTCCACAACCTCATCGGCAAGCTGCATACAGTAATCCTCACTGTGATAATCCTCTGCCGCTTCAAAAGCCTTTCTTATTGCATCGGCAATCTTTATCTTATTAAAGGCAACACGCCTTCCGTCTCTTTTAAGAATTTCTTTAATTTGTATCTGATAGTTTTTTTTCGTAAGTTCTATCATAGTTTTCCTCCATCGTCCCTATATTTAGTAACATTTAAAATAAATTATACTATATACAGTAGGAAATGTAAACAAATTTTAACAAAAAAATTGCACAGTTTTTCTATTAAATTTCTCTTTTTCCTTTAAGTAAGCAGAAGCTAATTTCTTTAAAACTCTCTGTTTATTTGTTTTACAGCTATTATGCAATATTTACTTCTGAAATATTTATTGTAAAAAGTCTTGACAATATATGCTAAAACTAGGTATAATAGCTAAGATGTATTTCAATAATATTTAAATGCGGAGACGTATCGAAGTGGTCATAACGAGCCTGACTCGAAATCATGTTTCCACTTTGGAAGTCCAAACTGCCGAAAAGCCAGTAACCATACGGGTTTGCGGGCAAGTTCAAATCGTGAATTGGGGTCTGTTCTATCCTGTTGTTCTT
>CALWRD010000050.1 GCA_944383875.1 uncultured Clostridia bacterium
GGCTTAAAGTAATCACCTATTTCCTTAAGGAGTGTATCGTCAAGACCCGTGTCGTATTCGGTGCCTTTTAGAGCTGCTACCATTACTTCCGTTGCAGGTTGTGCGGTTCCCATACTGAGGGGTGACATATCCGTATCAATAATATCCGCACCGGCTTCAATAGCCTTTAAATAAGTCATCGAAGCAACGCCGCTGGTATAATGGCTGTGAACTTCAATAGGCACTTTAACGGTTTCTTTAAGAGCCTTAACCAAATCATAAGCAGGTTTTGGCAAAAGAAGTCCCGCCATATCCTTTACACAGATAGAATCGGCGCCAAGCTCCTCAAGTTCCTTAGCAAGCTTAACATAATACTCAAGAGTATGCACTTCACTTAATGTATAGCTGATTGCAAGCTGAACATGACCGCCTTCCTTTTTAGCCGCATTAACGGCGGTACGCAGATTTCTTGTATCATTAAGTGCATCAAAAATCCTGAGAATATCAATTCCGTTTTCAATACTCTTTCTTACAAACGCCTCCACAACATCATCGGGATAATTTTTATATCCCAGAATATTTTGTCCTCTCAAAAGCATCTGAAGCTTTGTATTTTTAAATGCGGAGCGAAATTTACGAAGTCTTTCCCATGGATCTTCCTTTAAATATCTGAGACAGGAGTCAAAAGTAGCGCCGCCCCATACTTCAACAGCCGAAAAACCAACCTCATCCATCTTTGAAAGTATCGGCAGCATATCTTCTATACGCATCCTTGTGGCAATAAGTGACTGCTGACCGTCTCTTAACGTACAATCACAGATTTTTATAGCTTTAGGCATTAACTATACCTCCTCACCTTAACATTGATAAGAAAACGCCGGAGGCTACAGCCGAACCTATAACACCGGCAACATTTGGTCCCATTGCATGCATAAGCAGGTAATTGTTCGGATTTTCCCGCTGACCAACCTTTTGAGCCACTCTGGCAGCCATAGGCACAGCCGAAACACCTGCCGCACCTATAAGCGGATTGATCTTGCCACCGCTGAGCTTGCACATAAGCTTGCCAAACAGTACACCTGCAGCAGTTGAAAAAGAAAACGCAGCAAGTCCCAGTACAAGAATTAAAATAGTATCAAGCTGAAGGAATGTATCCGCTCTTGCGGTAGCTCCCACACTGACACCGATAAATATACTAAGCACATACATAAGAGCCTCGGAGGCATGCTGCGCCAGCTTATCCGTTACACCGCTTTCACGGAAAAGATTTCCGAGCATAAGCATACCGATAAGCGATGCGGTGTCAGGCAAAATCATAATAACTATAGTTGCTGTAATAATTGGAAAAAGTATTTTTTCCCTCTTTGAAACCTCTCTTAGCTGCTCCATTTTAATCGCACGTTCTTCTTTGGTGGTAAGCAGCTTCATAATAGGCGGCTGTATGATAGGAATAAGCGCCATATATGAATAAGCCGCAACCGTAACGCTTGAAAGAATGTGGGGAGCAAGCTGGGTTGTTGTATATATTGCAGTAGGTCCATCAGCACCGCCTATTATACCTATAGAGGCGGCCTCCTGGGGAGTAAATCCCAGTGCAAGCGCACCTAAAAAGGCGGCAAAAATTCCAAACTGCGCCGCAGCACCCAAAAGAAAACTTTTAGGGTTTGCTATAAGCGGACCAAAATCCGTAAGGGCGCCAACACCCATAAATATGAGCGGCGGAAAAATACCGAGCTCATCACCCTGGAATATATACCAGAGTAACCCTCCTTTGCCCGTAACGCTTTCCTCAGGCGATTGCATAAGGGTATTTCCCGGTATATTTGCAAGGAGCATACCAAATGCAATGGGCAGAAGCAACAGCGGTTCAAATTGCTTTGCAATAGCAAGATAAATTAAAATCAACGCAACCGCTATCATAATAAGATACTTATAATTGTCCCCCTGAAACAACAAATAAAATCCGGAGCTTTCACCGAACGTAATCAACGAGTCAATAATTGTATCTATCATAAAAAAAACCTCCGTTCAGATCATCCCTGAACAGTAATCATAACGTCACCCGAATTAACGGCATCCCCCTTAGACACATTAATTGATGATATTTTTCCTGCTGCGGGAGTTACTATTTCATTCTCCATCTTCATTGCCTCAAGTATAAGTACAACCTGATTTTCCGAAACACTGTCGCCGATGTTTACCTTAATATCAAGCACTGTACCGGGCATAGGAGCACTTACCTTTATGTTTCCTTCTGTTCCGCCCACAGGTGCTGAAGATGCCGCAGGAGCGGGAGCAGGTGCAGGTACGGGAGCTGCCGCCGCAGGGGCAGATGCCGCTGATACAGGAGCAGGTGCAGGCACGGGAGCTGCCGCCACAGGAGCAGGTGCAGGTGCTGGTACCGCTGCCCTTGCAGGAGTAGCAAAAGCGCCTACTTCTTCCACTTGCACATCATAGGAATAACCGTTTACTGTAACTCTAAAATTCTTCATCATTGTATCCTCCTTAATAATAAATGCTGTTTTGCTGTTCTTCAATCGCTTCCTTATTCCATGAACCTACACGTTTTATTCTTCTGACCACAAGAGTGTCGGCGCTTGTATTCATACTTGCCGCAATGGCAGCTGTAATAACCGCAACAAGCTCCTTATCATCCATAAGATCCGAAGAAGTACTTGCCGCCGCCTTGGCAGGCATAGCAATCTGTAGTGTCTCCTGTTGTGCCTGCACCGGCTTATTTTTATCCTTTACAAGTACCGAAAATATGGCAAGTAAAAGCGCAATAATAATAAGTATAGTAAAGACAATTATAAGACCCAACACTGTTGTCAGCAGACCCAGATCCATATTGCTTATAAACTCAACGGCTCCGGCATCGGTTTGAAGCATTTGTGCATTAAGCATAATGGAATTAAAAAAACTTCCCATTAAATATCACCCCTTAAAATTCGATACTTGAATGCTTTCTTGCAGGTTTAGCCTCGCGTTTGGTAAGAAGCATTTCAAGTGTACTGATAAGCCTTTTCCTTGTATTTGAAGGTATAATAATATTATCAATGTATCCATGAGCCGCAACATTATATGGGGACGCCTGCTTATCATATTCCGCTGCACTTGTGCCTAATATTTTAACCTGAGCTTTTTTGCCCATAAGCGCAAACTTAGCCGAAGGCCATGCATAAACCACATCGGCGCCTATATGCTTTGAATTCATAATAAGGTATGTATTGCCTATACCGTTTCTGACAACCACATTAATCTTAGGCACAGTGGCATTTGTAAAAGCATAAAGCAGTTTAGCTGCCGCATTTATAATTCCGTTATGTTCCTGCTCATAGTCCTTTTTATATCCATAAGCATCGGTTATAGTTATAATAGGTATATTAAATGCATCACAGATGTTGACAAACTCACCTGTTTTATAACAAGCTTCAAGCGTAAGCAAGCCTGTACAGGACACAATACCCGCTGTAATTCCGTCAAGCTTAATAAAACCTGTTATTATGTTGTCTGCAAAGCCTTTATGCACTTCAAAAAACTTTGAATTGTCCGCTATAGATGAGATTATATACCTCATATCTATGGCATCTTCATCATTTTCCGGAATAATGCTGTCAAGGGCGTCGTCTATCCTGTTTAAATCGTCTGTAGGCTCGGTTGCTATCATACCGTCAAGATTATTGTCGGGAAGGTATGACAAAAGCTCCCTTGCATGCTCAAGACATTCATCGTCTGTTTTGTAAGCACAATGTACAAGTCCGGTATTTTTCTTATGATTTTCAGCCCCGCCTATCTCGTCATAGGTGGTAGTCTTTGCCTCTATTCCCTTAAATACCGTAGGACTTGTCATAAATAACTTTGCATTTTCCTCCGACATAATAACAAAGTCCGACAACATAGGAATCATACTGCTTACACCTATACAGTCACCCAGTACAATGCTTATCTGTGGTACAACGCCGCTTGCAGCAGTTTGATTTTTAAACATCATACCATACGCTTCAAAGGCGTCCAGACCATCCTCAAGCACTATGCCCTTTGAGTCCATTATACCCACTACAGGTGCCCCCATCTTAAGAGCAAGCTCATAAAGATTACCCAACTTTTTAGCGTGGGCGTAGTTTACCGCATTCTCCTGTGAATAAGCATATACCAGTCTTCCGTTTACCGTACCGTAGCCAGTTAAAACGCCGGCATCATCATTAAATCTGCCGATTTCAACAAAACTTCCTTCATCAAAGAGCTTTTCAGCCCTGACACGTGCAACGGAGGGTTCCTGACTTCGCTTTGCAATAAGCTCATTTAACTCGTCAAGTCTGCTCATTTAGTACACCTCCAAAATTTTTGCGAATAATTTTCTAAAAATGTTGTAATTATACATATTTTATTGTACTATAAAAACAGAAATATTCTAATATTTTTTTTCTATGCAAGATATAACTTTTGTGCTATAATGATTGCAAAGCAAAATATCTCGGAATTATGTTTCCGATACGACACTTTATTAACAATCAGGACAAGGACAAACTTTACCCCAACAAATCAGGAGGATTTAAAATGGATTTAAAGCAATTTGAATACGTTCTTACAATAAATGAAGAGAGAAGTTTTTCCAAAGCGGCAAAAAAGCTGTTTATTTCACAGCCTTCATTAAGTCAGTATATAAACAGGCTTGAAACTCAGCTGGGTGTAAATATATTCGACCGCAACACTTCTCCCCTGACTCTTACATATGAAGGCGAGCTTTATATAGAAACAGCATTGAACATTATGAGCCTGCTTGACAATCTTCAAAAGAAATTTGACGATATATCCAACCTGAAAATCGGCAGGCTTAACATAGGACTAACTCCCTCCAAAGCTAACAATCCCCTTCCAAGCATTTTACCCGCATTTAAGGAAAAATATCCCGGCATTGAATTTATCATTACGGAAGCAAGTTCCTACGAGCTTGAGGATATGCTCTCTCACGGTTTGGTTGATTTATGCCTTATGAACCTGCCTATCAAGAGTAAAAATATTGAATACGAAGAAATACTTTCGGAAAAAATGTATTTGGCTGCGCCACCTTCATATAAAAGCCCAACCACAGTTACAAGAGATAAGTATCCTCTGATCGACATCAAATCCCTTGAAAACGAACAATTTATTTTACTGCATGCCGACCAAAGACTGCGCCAGATCGCAAATACGGTTTTTGCAAATGCAGGTATTAAACCGAAGATAATGCTTGAAACTTCAAGTATAGAAACCGCTCTGCGTCTTTCCGCCGCAGGTATGGGATTTTGTTTCGTCCCAGAGTCTTATATAGGTTATTCCGGACTTATGCATCAACCGCAGTTTTTCAGTTTCGGCGAACCTGCATTTACATGGACACTGGTTATTGCCTTCAGGCAAAGCGCATACCGCACCAAGGCAGCAAGTGCCTTTGCGGATATAGTAAAAGAAGTTGTGGGAAAGAAGGAAGAAAACTAATGTATACTTTTTTAGACTTTGAATTTAATCAAGCCTTTGACTTTGAGGATAATCATATTGAAACCGACCCCAACTGCCGCTTTGAAATCATACAAATAGGAGCGGTACGTATGGATGATAGTTATAACATTAAAGATAATATCAGTATACTGATAAAGCCAACCATATATAAGCGTATGCACCCATATGTTGAAAAAATGACAGGAATAACCACATCATCTCTTAAGGACAAGCCGCTCTTTCCCGAAGCTTACAAGCAATTCAGGCAGTTTATAGGCAATGACAAGCTTTTATGCACCTGGGGCGGCAGCGATATACGTGCTCTCTACCGTAATATGGTATACCATAAGGTAGCTGAACCCCCTATAAGAATAGAATATATTGATGTACAGAATATAGCTACCAAGTACCTAAAATTCAGCCACGGCGGAACCATCGGTCTTAAAAATGCGGTTGAAGCACTTAACCTTCCTATTGAAGAGCAGTTTCATGATGCACGCAGCGATGCACTTTATACCGCAAGGGTTTTTACAGCCATACATCCCTCAAAGCCTGAAATAAAAATATTCAATTCAACCCATATAAAAACAAAAAAATAAATCAGAACTTTTCAGCTTTGCTGAAAAGTCGGCTTCGCCGCCCAAAAAGCACTTTTGCCTTTGGCAAAAGCAAGGCTGCGCCTTGGCGGATTACTTTTTTTCCGCTGCATAATTGCTTTCTTCCGGTTCACAATTAAACGGTTTCCCCCAGCTGTAAGAAGCATACTGTGGAAAACCGTTTTTTCATATTACTTATTCATTTTATTAACAGCACTTACAATCGCTCTTAATGAAGATTTTGCAATGTTGCTGCTGATACCTACTCCATAGTAGGAATTCTGATTTTCATCATAAAGCTGAATATAGGTAATAGCCCTTGATTTATTGCCGTAATCAAGAGAATGCTCGCTGTAATTTACAATATCAAACTTAACACCTATATTGGACTCAAGTGCTTTACAAAAGGCGTCTATGATACCATTACCACTGCCGCTGAATTTTTTATCCGCACCATTATAGCAAACATCAACATCAAGATTTACCGCATCGTTTACGGCATGATCCGTGTTAGAGGCATGTTCACTATAATACTTAACGTTAAGTGGTTCTCTTACATAGTAGGTTTCCATAAAAAGGTCGTAAATTTCCTCAGGTGTAAGCTCGCTGTCCTTTTCCACGGATACCTCTGTAACGATAGCGCCGAAATCCTGCTGCATGCTCTTTGGCACATGCAAGCCGAAGTGAGTTTCAAGTATATATGCCACACCACCCTTACCTGACTGACTGTTAATACGAATAATTGGGTCGTAGTTTCTGCCCACATCCAAAGGATCTATAGGAAGATAAGGTACCTCCCATCTATCGGGATGTTCAATCATTTTAGCCATACCCTTCTTAATAGCATCCTGATGAGAACCGGAGAAGGCTGTGTAGACCAGATCACCCGCATAAGGATGACGTGGATGTACATCCATACCTGTTGACTCCTCATATATCTTAATTGCCGAATTAATATCGGAAAAGTCAAGCTCAGGGTCAACCCCCTGTGAGAACATATTAAGCGCCATCACCATAATATCCGCATTACCTGTTCTCTCGCCGTTGCCGAAAAGTGTTCCTTCCACCCTGTCAGCGCCTGCCATTACGCCAAGCTCACTGTCAGCCACCGCACAGCCTCTGTCATTATGGGAGTGAAGGCTGATAATAACGTTTTCTCTGTATTTAATGTTATCACAAACATATTCTATCTGATCCGCATACACATTAGGTGTTGCCATCTCTACTGTATTTGGCAGGTTAATAATGACCTTTCTTTCGGGAGAAGGTTTCCATACGTCAAGCACTGCGTCACATATCTCAACTGCATAGTCAAGCTCTGTTCCGGAAAAGCTTTCCGGTGAATATTCAAATAAGAAATGCTCCTTACCGTATTCATCCGCAAGCTCATCAATAAGCTTTGCACCGGATACAGCAAGTTTGGTTATCTCATCCTTGCCCATATTAAATACAACATCTCTCTGGAGAGTTGATGTTGAGTTATAAAGGTGCACAATAGCCTTGTTTACACCCTTTAGAGCCTCAAAAGTCTTTCTTATGATATGTTCACGGCTTTGGGTAAGCACTTGAATAGTAACATCATCCGGTATAAGGTTCTGCTCGATAAGTGTACGGCAGAAAAGGTATTCGGTATCACTTGCGGCGGGAAAACCCACTTCAATTTCCTTAAAGCCAATGGCAACAAGGTACTTAAAAAACTTTATTTTCTGGTCAAGATTCATAGGCTTTTCAAGCGCCTGATTTCCGTCACGAAGGTCAACGCTGCACCATATAGGCGCCTTGGTTATGACTCTTGACGGCCACTTTCTGTTTGGCAGATTAATCGGTGGAAACTGTCTGTACCTTTGAAAATTCATTTTAAATTACTCCCTTCATAAAACTGTTCCTCTGTTTTTGACAATAAAAAAACCTTCCGTTTCCAAAGAGACGAAAGGTAAAATCCGTGGTACCACTCTAATTTATTCCAAAAGGAATACACTCAACCGGATACAAGCCTAAGCTGATATCCTGCCCCGCTAACGGTGGGCATCCGTTCAAGCCTACTGTTAATTCAGCCGACCACTCCAAGGCGAGTTCAGATATTCAAAGCTGCTGTCTCACACCAACCGACAGCTCTCTGCAAGCCTATCCTAGCCTACTACTCCTCATCACAGTGTTACCAAATATTGAACACTTTTATAATAGCACAGCAAAAAGCTGTTGTCAACCATTATTTTTTGCTATAATATGCCGATTTGAAAATTTCCGATAAATTATTTTAATCACTTAATCCAGTCTTTCTATTTTCACCGTAGCTATTGCCGATTGAGGCGCCTCACCGGTAACAAGATTTTGAGGTGAGGGAATAAGCATCATAAAACCATCTTTTCCGTATCGTTTTTCATAACCCCGGGCATAGTCCTCATCAACGGAAATATGTTGCACCTCCCCTATGACCATTGCGGCAACACCTGCTCCGCTAAGATCCTGCACACTCTTTAAGGTACATTCCATATTGATAAAAGCCTCTTGTATTACTGGCGCATTAATGGTTTTGGCATCAGATAAAGCAAAAGAACCCACTTGAAATTCATCCGCTTCATAATCATTGTGATTGATGGTATCCACCAATCTGTCATAACAGCTTATAGGCAGAAAATTAATGCAAAAGCATTTTTCCCTCATTATATTTGCATAGGTATGGGTATGCTGATATAAATTGCCCATTACGGCAAAAAATGCACTTTCGTCACCGTGAAAGCAGCTCCATGCATGCAGGCACACATTTGGCTGCCCGTTATCTTTCCATGTGGTTATGGCAAAAAAAA
>CALWRD010000051.1 GCA_944383875.1 uncultured Clostridia bacterium
ATTTGATATTTAATTGACCCTTTCAACCAGGCAAACGGCTTTGGCAGCCATACCCTCACCGCTGCCGGTAAAGCTCAGCCCTTCCTCGGTAGTAGCCTTGACATTGACATCATAAACGTCTATGCCGAGGGCTTGGGCTATATTTTCCTCCATCTGTGGAATATGTGGCTTCATCTTAGGCTGCTGAGCTACAATGACAGAGTCAATATTAACCACCCTATAGCCGTTGTTTCCAAGGAGCGCCCCCACATGCTTAAGAAGGGTAATGCTGGAAATCCCCTTGTACTGTGGGTCAGTGTCGGGGAAATGTCTTCCTATATCTCCAAGCTTGCAGGCTCCAAGCAGCGCATCCATAATAGCATGTACCAAAACATCCGCATCGGAATGTCCCAACAGCCCCTTTTCATAAGGTATATCAACTCCACCCACAATAAGCTTTCTTCCTTCTGTCAGCCTATGTACGTCGTAACCTAAACCCGTCCTGAAATTCATATCCTGTACCTCCGTTTTTTCTATAGTATATCATAGACTTAAAAAAACTGCCACTAAAACTATTCCAAATATCGTATTTGGCAAAATTTCCGTAATACTGCTTTAAGTCGGCTAAAAAACCGTATCCCTCAGCTTAAAAATCTGTTAAAATGTTTATAAAGGAAGGAGGACTTGAAAATGTCTGATAATGACAAAACGCCCTTAACACATACAATGCCGACTTTGACGCTGATAAAAAAATTTATACCATATTACAAACCCCATATGAACATACTGCTCTTTGACCTGCTGTGTGCAGCCTTCACCTCGGTGGGTGAACTGCTGCTGCCACTTATTATCCGCAGCATAACAGGTAGGGCAAGCGACGGAACCCTTACCCTGAGCTTTATAGGCATAATGGGCGTGGTATACATTATTCTGCGAATAATAGATACGGCAGCCCAATACTTTATGAATAACCGTGGACACGTAATGGGTGCAGCTATTGAAACTGATATGCGCCGGGATCTGTTCAGTCACCTGCAAAGGCTAAGCTTTAAGTTTTACGACGAAACCAAGGTGGGACAGATAATGGCAAGGATGACCAGCGACCTCTTTGACATAACGGAGTTTTCTCATCACTGCCCGGAGGAGTTTTTCATAGCGGGACTTAAGATAATAATAGCCTTTGTAATACTGATTAATATCAATATACCTCTTACACTGATTATGTTTGCCCAGATACCTCTTATGATAATCTGCACGGTAAACGTCAGGATTAAAATGCGCCGTGCATTTAAAATGTCCCGAAACCAGATCGGTGAGATAAACGCCGGAGTTGAGGACAGTCTGCTTGGTGTACGTGTGGTAAAAAGCTTTGCCAATGAGGCAATAGAGTCAAAAAAATTTGACAAAGGCAACAATGATTTTTATGACATTAAAAAGCTGCAATATAAATATATGGCAGGATTCCATGCAACGGTACGTGCCTTTGACGCACTGATGTATATAAGTGTTGTGGTCATCGGCGGCATCTTTATGCTCAGAGGTAGCATAAGCCCTGCGGACCTGACAGCCTATGTACTCTATGCAAACACCATGCTGCAAACCATCAAGCGAATAGTTGAGTTTGCCGAAAACTTTCAAAAAGGCATGACAGGCATAGAAAGATTTTTGGAAATAATGAATGTTGAAGAAGATATAAAAGACGCACCTGATGCTATAGAGCTGAAGGACGTAAAAGGAAACATCCGTTTTGAAAACGTTACCTTTAAATACGACGAAAGTAAAGGAAATGTACTTGAGAATATAAACATTGATATAAAAGCTGGCGAAAACGCAGCCTTTGTAGGTCCCTCAGGGGGCGGAAAAACCACCATATGCAGCCTGATACCACGCTTTTATGATGTAACGGGAGGCAGGATAACCATAGACGACAAGGACATACGCCACCTTACACTGCAATCACTCCGCAGCAACATCGGTATAGTGCAGCAGGACGTATACCTGTTTTCCGGCACGGTGTATGAAAATATAGAATACGGAAAACCCGGTGCCTCAAAGGAAGAAATAATTCAGGCGGCAAAACTTGCGGGGGCCCACGAGTTTATATCCGAACTTCCCGAAGGTTACAATTCCTACGTGGGAGAAAGAGGCGTAAAGCTCTCAGGCGGACAAAAGCAAAGGATAAGCATTGCAAGGGTATTTTTAAAAAATCCGCCTATACTCATCCTTGACGAGGCAACCTCAGCCCTTGACAACGAAAGCGAAAGACTGGTGCAGCAGTCCCTTGAAAGGCTTGCCGCAGGCAGAACCACCCTGACGGTTGCCCATAGGCTTACCACGGTTAAAAATTCCGACTACATCATAGTGCTGACTGACGGCAATATAGCCGAAAGAGGCAGCCACAACGAGCTTATGCAAAAGAAGGGAATATATGCCGGTCTGTATAATCTTTACACGGAAAATTAATTTTCCACAAAGCTGTAACCTGCCCTGCCGCTTATTTTATAATACCGTCTTCCGTTAAGTATACAATATTCATCCTCTGTACAAACCGCACCCTTGCCACAGTAAAAACTGTTGTTGTATTGATAGGCAAGCATAGGCAGGCGGATTTTATCCGCTTTGGTAATTCCCTGAACGGCAGAACCTATAGCCTTTAATACTGCCTGTGAATTATTCGCATCGGCGCTGCCCTGTGAGGAAGAACGTGAAATATAATTGACAGCACATATTGCGGCTGTTTCCTCTGCCTTAGAATATAATCGCTCTATCTCATCGGCGGCTTCATAGGCAAAATAACGGTGTCCGTCCTCGGTATATGATGCTACGGAAATATTAAGCATTACGGGTTTGCTTCGTTCAAAATAGGAAAGCATGGCATAGAACGGATAAGGATCAATGTTAAGCCCCTCCCTGTCAGCCCCCTCAAAAATATTTACGGCCACCCAGTCCACATATTCATCACCGGGGTACAGGGAGGTAATATCCCCCACCTTTTCGGAGGAAACTCCCCATATAAGGGCTGTTTTGGGTGCACAGGAATGGACTTCATCAGCCACGGTCCTGAAAAAGTCCTTCGCCTTATCCGAGTAGGAAGCATCTATCTGCAGCATAAAAGGTATATTATACTGTGCTATTCGTGATACGAGAGGACCTATGTCATCATAGGAATAATCGGTGGGGCGATAGACAATAAGAGGCAGCCTGTCCTTTACCGTACACAATGTTACAAAATCCGACGGAAAGGGGCTGCCTTGATTAAGATAAGTAATATATATATCCTGTGGGGCTGTCTTTCGCTCAAGCTCCACATATGATGAATCGGTATATATGCCTGTCAGCACCTCTTCCGCCTCACATACTACGCCGTGACGCTCGTAGTCCTCATAGACAAAATATGTCTTAGGGGACGCAATATAGACAGCCGTAAGCAGTATAGCAGCAAGGTGCAGCATACAATCACTCCTCATTTTTTTTAATAGGGGCTTTCTCCCTTTAATATGAGCCGTTTTACCAAAGGCAATAGGTGCATTTTTAATGTTTAGTATCAATTTGGATTTTATCCATAGTCAGATAGGTGTTAAGAGTTTCAAGGTAATTGAGGGGGCAGCCATTTGAGTTAAATATCATCAGGCTGCGGTCAAAGGCGGAATAGGGCACAGACTTTCTGCCCCCTGACTGTGCCCCGTCCCAATAGGACTTAAGCACCTTAAAGGGCAGCAAAAAATACTCATCTGTCTTTTTAAACCACACAAGCAGAAAGGCAACCCCCCCGTTAAACTCATACTCTTTCATAAACTCTATTTGATGAGGGTGTACATTTTGCAGCGGAAGCCTCGTTTCTGTAGTTTCCTTGGCGTCAAAGCATATGGGAATACCCTGTACCGCACCTATGTAGTCTACGGTTGAAGCATGGTCAAAGTAGGCACGGGAAATATTTCCGTGCTCCTTATCCAACTCAACGGGTGTAATAGGTGTAGGTATCTTTTGTATTATTGCCACATGCCGCTGCTTATATACATCATTTGTTAAATTAATAAGATCCTCCAAGGCACTTCCTCTTAAGCCTCTGGTATTCCAATATCCCATTTTAATCTTCCTTTTTCATTTGCTTAACAGCCCAAGCCGCCGCATCCCGAAGCTCTTCGGCATTGTCCGTCAAAAATCTTTCTGCAAGGGCTATACCACGCCTGTCCCCAAGGTTACCCAAAGCAATAAGGGCATTGCGCACAATGGTACGTTTTCCTCTCCATCCTATTGCCGTGTTGCCGTACCTGCCCTGAAACTCCCTGTTGCTTAAATTAAGCAGCTCCGCTATCTCCGGATAGGCACATCCCGATGTATACACAGGCTCAGGCGTAATGGGACATACCTTTCTGCAAATATCACAACCATAAATATATGTGCCCATAGCCTGCTTAAACTCATCGGGAATAATACCCTTTTTTTGAGTAAGATAGGCAACACAGACTTCATAGTTAAAGCTGCCGTCATACCCCAATGCACCGGAGGGGCAGGCTTTGACACAAATTCCGCAGTTATTACATCGGTTTTGCGGTTTATTTGTAGGTTCAAGTTCTGCCGTGGTAATTATATATCCGATAAAAAACATTGAACCGAATCTTTCATTTATAACAGCATGGTTAAGTCCCGCACAACCTAAGGAGCATCGCAGAGCAACCAAGGCATCACTGAGAGGTCCCGTATCGCAAAAGCATCGGTATTTATACTCCGTACCTTTAAAGAGCAGCTCAGCAAGCTCATTAAGCAAACGAATCATTACCGTGTGATAATCCTCGCCTACCGCCCCCTCTGAAAGAGCAGCATAAAGTTTATCATCCTGTGGTCTTTCATAACTGTTGTTATATGACAGCCCCAATGCGATAAGTCCCTTTGCTCCTGCCAGTGTCAGATCCGGATACATTCTTTCTTCGGCCCTGTAGTTCACAAAGGGTACAGTCCTTGACAGTGTATCCGCATATTCATAAAAGGGCTCCGCACTGCCGCAGCCGTATATTACACCCTTTTCACGGGTAAAACTTTCTATTTTATCCCTTAAGTTCATCCTTCAGTATACCCCATATATCCGATGTTTCCATGCCGCTTTTCCATGCAGCCGTGCCCGCTATGTCGTACTCCTTGACAAGGTTAAGCCTCAAGCGCACGCTGTCCGCATCCTCAAACCAACATTTATAGGTATTAACAGAGTCTGACACCTCCGCATAATTCTGTCCCGCACTGTCAAGCCACGTGATAATGCCGCCCTTTTCCGTCATAAAGTCCTTGGCTGCCTTCATACCCATAGCCCTTACTTCATCAATTTCACCTGTAGAGTTGTTAATGGTCCATACCCTTGTATAGAAGGGAATACCCAAAATGAGTTTTTCCTCCGGTACACCCTCTGCAAGGGTAGCGGTAATGGCCTCTTCCGACCATGAGATTTCAGCATTTGATCCTGCCGTTTCCGAACCGCTGTAGTGTTGATCATAACCCATAACTATCACATAGTCAAGCACTTCGGCACACCTTCCCCTGTTGTAATGGGAAGTCCATGGCTTGGGCACAAAGAAATCCGCACTTAAAGTAATGCCCTCATTATGCAGCATAGGAGCAAGCTCCCTTAAAAACTGAACATAAAGCTCACCATCATCGGAAGGCACTGCCTCAAAGTCAATATTTATACCGTCAAGGTCATAAAGTGCACTGTAGGCAAGGAGCTGCTTGATAACATATTCCCTTGTATCCGCATCCGACAAAACAGCATGGGAAATAGCTCCGTCAAAATTATCGGTAATAAGACCCCATACCTTAATGCCGTTTTCGTGTGCCCTGTCCACATAAGCCCTGTCGGCAAGGTTTTTAATATCTCCATCGGTATTTTCAAAGGAAAACCATGTGGTACAAATAACATCCACGCCGTCACGAATAGGGATACGGTCATAATCCGTGTTTGCGGTACTGTTGGTAACCTGATCAAATACAATGTTAGCCTTGCCGTTCTCACATCTCCACAATTCCTTTGGCTCCGGAGTGACTACTTCCGGTTCAACGGTTACAAAATCCTTAAGCCGTGATGCGGCAACATAACCGCAAAGTCCGTCATCTGTGGTGACAAGCAGATAATCACCCTCTTTGGAAAGTGTGGTGACTGCCTCGCCCTTGCTGAGTCTGCGGACATTGAGAGATGTACTCTTTGGCTCATACTTTAAATAAACACCTCTGCGCACCGTTGCAGTAATCTGCTCTGTATCGGTATATGTCATGGTGACGGTATTGCTGTCCCCATTATAAATAAGCCGCACAGGATAAAACTGCTCAAGTACGGAAGCGGGCAAATAATCCGCATCATATACCGGCATATTCAGTTCCATTGCATTGCCGTTCACATAGGCATTATTGCTTTCCGAACGCATACGTATAACACTGTCGGAGGTAGTAATGATAATCTGTTCCTTGTCATCGGAGCGATATATATTCTCATCTATGTACTCCTGTACCAAGTCAAAGGGCAGATATATTTCCCCACCCTCATACTTAATGTTTGAAGGTACGGCAGCCGTATTCCGAGCAATATTTACATATAAAATGCTGTCCGTAGTATAATAGTCGACAAAGTCAACAGTACGCAGCACTCCTATCAAACCGTAAGCTCCAAAAAGCAGCACCACTGCCAACAATACATCAAACAGCCTTGCCTGTGATGCGAATTTTCGTCTTAACATCAATCTCCTTGCCTTTCGTCTTGAATAACTCATTTTTTTCCTTTTCATAGCAACTCCCCTTAGCTTTTGTTAATATATGTACATCTGTTAATTAATTATACTACAAAATCAACTTCCTATACTTTACAAATTAATGAAAATTAAATAATTCCATCATAAAGAAAAAACGGCAGTGCAGATGAAATATATCCGCACCGCCGCATTAATTTATTATCCAAGCTTTACAAAGGGCGACAGAGTAAGCCTTACGAAATAGCCCTGTGGATGATCACACACCGGACACACAGCAGGGGCTTTGTTCCCCTTAAGCACATAACCGCAGTTAAGGCACATCCATTCCTCCTCAATGCTTGAAACAAAAAGAGTATCGTTTTCAAGCATTTCAGCCGCTCTGCCAAAGCGTTCACCGTGGGTTTTTTCAACGCTTGCAATATTGCTGAAAGTATGGGCAATTTTTGTAAAACCCTCCTCGTTTGCAATTTCCGCAAACTCCTTATAGTCATAATCGTGCTCCTGAAACTCGTTATGCTGAGCGCTGCGCAGCAGCTTTGCCACATCATGACTGATATCCACCGGATAAGTACCGTCAATAGCTATGGTAGTATCCGCAAGTTCCTGAAGCAAATTATAAAAAATTTCACCGTGCTCCTTTTCCTGATTTGCCGTAAAGGTAAAAATACCTTCGATAACATATAGTCCTTTCTTTTTTGCCTCGCTTGCAGCAAAGGTGTAGCGGTTGCGCGCCTGACTTTCTCCTGCAAAAGCTCGCATTAAATTTTCTCTGGTTCTGCTGGTTTTAAAATCCATAGTACATACCTCCAATAAATTTTCTCCTGCTGCACTCAGCAGAAAAAGTTTAAATAATTACAAAAGAGGGCGTATATTCCCACTTAAAATAATTATTGGAGGTTAGGAAAGATTTTATACCAAATAATTACTTATTTTCACCACAGTGACTCAATATTCCCTTTATATTAAAAAGAAACATTAAAAAAGTGACGATTGAAGCCGTACCATCGGCTATAGGCTCGGCATAATATATGCTTTCCGGAGTTTTAAATATAATAGGCAGCACTATTGCAAGCGGTACAAGCAGCACAATCTTCCTGAGCAAAGCGAGGAATAGGGAAATTTTTGCCTGCCCAAGTCCCATAAAGGTGGATTGACAAGATGACTGCAAGCCGAAAATGCTCATACCGAACAGGAATACCGGCAGCATCTTTGAAGTAAGCTCCACAAGTTCCGGCTGATTGTTAAAAAACCTTACAAAAAACTCCGGGAACAGGGACATTGTAATACAACTGATAAGTGAAAAGGAAAGACAACATGTAACCGTTATCTTAAAGGTGTCAATAATACGCTTACGATTGCCTGCCCCGTAGT
>CALWRD010000052.1 GCA_944383875.1 uncultured Clostridia bacterium
TCCTTGGTGCAGGACTTCTTTGGTTCGGTTGGTTTGGTTTTAATGCCGGCAGTGCACTTGCAGCTAACGGACTTGCAGGTCACGCATTTGCAACTACAGCTATTGCATCTGCTTCCGCAATGCTTTCATGGATGCTTATTGATGTAATTAAGGATGGTAAGCCAACCCTCGTGGGTGCTTCTACAGGTCTTGTAGTAGGTCTTATAGCTATTACACCGGGTGCAGGTTTTGTAACTATCTGGTCTTCATTTATCATTGGTGCTCTTGTCAGCCCAATCTGCTACTTTACAATGGGCTTTGTAAAGGGTAAACTTAAGATAGACGATGCTCTTGATGCATTCGGCTGCCATGGTATCGGCGGTATCTGGGGTGGTATTGCAACAGGTATCTTTGCCAATGAGGCAGTAAACGGTTACAGCGGTCTTATTTACGGTGATGTTCATCAGTTCCTTATGCAGGTATTAAGTATAATCATTACCATAGCTGTTGCTGTAATAGGTACTCTTATCTGTGCAGGTCTTGTAAGAATATTTACTCCTCTTCGTGCCGAGTCTAAGGAAGAGCTTGTTGGTATGGACGCTTCGCAGCATGGTGAAAGTGCATATCCTGCATTTAATGGTCTTGATTCTTAATAAGTGGGAGGTAGTTATATTATGATGATTAAAATTGAAGCCATTGTCCGTGAAGAAAAATTCGAGGAAGTAAAGGCTGCTCTTAAAGAAATAGATGTTAATGGTATCAGTGTATCTCAGATTATGGGCTGCGGCGCTCAAAAGGGTCATAAACAGCTGGTAAGAGGTACTGAGGTAGATATGTTTATGCTGCCAAAGATTAAGTTTGAGATTGTTGTTTCTTCCGAGGAATGGGCTGAAAAAACAATAAAAGCTATTCAGGAGGCTGCATATACGGGTGATGTGGGTGATGGTAAGATATTCACCTATGAGGTTAAAGACGTATACAGAATACGTACTAAAGAAACAGGATATGATGCTCTTAACTAAGCATATTCTAAACGTAGTCTGATAAAATCAAAACAACTATAATGAAGTATTATACGTCTAAATTTTTGTGCTGACAGAAAAATAAATTGTCTTTGTGGGTGCAAGCGGTTTATCCGTTTGCGCCCTTTTAATACATAGCAGCAAAGCAGGGAAAAGCCATTGAGAATGCAAAGCAAGAGGTTAGTTTTTGACGGCTTTTCCGGCTTTGTTGGTTATCATACGTAAAACGGAAATCGAATTACAACTGTTCTTTTACAACCTCTCTGTTGTTGTACAAATGCTGTCTTGATTTGTTGTACATTTGCACACGTCCAATATATTTTGCGAATCAACTGCTTTTATCCGAATCATGGTTATTCCTCTTATCTATAAAGTTTTTTTAAGACTACAAGTCCACCAAGAGATAATGTGGTACAAGTTGATACACATAATCCAAACAGAATATGGCGCAGAGCCGATATTTACGGTACAACTCATTGTTGTATCAGGTATTTTACAATGGAATTATGAAGTACAGGTTTATGTGGATAGATAAAATATTAAAACAGAAAGATTTTTATTCTGTTTCCGATTTTTACATTTTATCAAGGTAAAACACAGCAAATATTGACTTTCAGATGGAACACTGAGTGAGAGGAAGTAAAGGGTGATAACGATTTTCTCAGCTCCACAATCTGTCCAATGATTTCTATGCCTACGACATAGGCACTATTTAAAAAGATTTAAGTTTTAAGCTTATTCTTCACGAATATATTATTGTAAGCGGTGAAATTTAGCTTTGGGGAGGAGTTAAGTCTTGAACGGTTTGCTTAAAGCTATGGAAAATACGGCAGAATTAATTGTAAAATACAGCGGTGATATTATTTCTGCCGTTTCGGGATTAAATGCAAGTGTGGAAATTTTGTCCGAGTCCTATGCTATCGTCACATTACCTATTGAAAATATAGATGCGCTTTACAGACTGAGCGTTACGGAGTTCATTGAAGTCCCCAAACGGCTTTACTTTATGCGAATTTCAACCTTACCATCTATATGTGTGTATGAAAACCGTACTTTTGATGGGGATGTGCTTGATGGCAGCGGTACATTAATAGGTATAATTGATTCCGGAATAGATATAGCTAACGGAGATTTTATAGACGAAAACGGAAGTACGAGAATAGCTGCGGCATGGGCACAAACAGGAAGTGACGGAGAACCGCCACGGGGCTTTACTAAAGGAATCGAGTATACAAGGGAAGATATTAATGGAGCAATAATGAGTGGTGAAAGAACCGCCCTTTACGATACAATGGGGCATGGTACCGCTGTGGCAGGTATAGCTGCGGGAAACGGTAGGGAAACAGGGCTTAGCGGCGTTGCCCCCATGTCGGAGCTGATAATTGTAAAACTGGATGAGAACAATACGTATTCAAGATCTACCGATATAATGAGGGGCTTGAAGTACATCAAGGATAAAGCGCAGCAGTTTGGTAAGCCTGTGGCAATTAATATTTCATATGGCACCAATGACGGAGCCCACAACGGAACTTCCCTTTTTGAAGGCTACATAGATGAAATAGCAAGCAATACCGAATGCCTTATATGTATTGCGGCAGGAAATGAAGGGGCTGCAGGACATCACTACAGCGGAGACTTTAATGATGAAGAAAATATTGTTAGTTTTAACATTGCGCAGGGACTAAATAATATGTACCTTAGTGTTTGGAAGTCTTTCTCTGATGAGGTGGGACTGATAATTACCTCACCAAGCGGAGAAAAAAGCGGTTTATTGACTTCCGATACACAAAGCGCTTTTTTGGGTACAACGGTAAACGTTTTATTTTCACAGCCCACACCTTACAGCATTGACAGTGAAATATATCTTAGTTTTCAGTCTGATGGGGAAATTCAAAGCGGTATATGGTCTGTAGAGTTTGTACCTATTAATATTGTAAGCGGAAGTTACAGTATATGGCTGCCTGTTACGGAAGCAGTGGGCAGTGATACTGCATTTTTAGAGCCAAATACCGAAATTACCATAACAATTCCGGCTGCTGCACGAAAGGCTATGGCGGTAGCAGGATATAATCAGTTGACTGATACATATGTGGATTTTTCAGGGAGAGGCTATACTCGCAATATAGTTTATGTAAAGCCGGATATAGCGGCGCCGGCATATAATGTGCCTG
>CALWRD010000053.1 GCA_944383875.1 uncultured Clostridia bacterium
GATATAACAGACTTATTAAGCAGCTTACAGCTATGTATACACTTATCATCCGGCATACAATAGATCCCTGCTCCATTTGAGGTAATGGCATATTCCAAACCGTTTACAGCAAATATTTCCTTCGGCAGTGCGCTGTAAGCTCTGCCGCTTGCTATCACTATATGTATACCCGACTCAACAGCTGCCGTTATTGCTGCCCTTGTCCTCTTACTTAAAGTTCCATATTCATTTAAGGTTGTATCATCCAAATCCAAGGCTATAAGCTTAATATCAGTATAATTTATCATAAAACATCTCCATTTAAACCAAAAAAATAAGGACGCTGCCTTTGTATGACAAACATCCACTTAATAAAAACCTCTTAACTTCGTTAAAAAGGCATCTTCACTACCCGAAAAAGCACTTTTGCTTACATATAAGCAAAGCCACACTTTGACAGATTATTTTTTTCCGCTGCACAAGTGCGCTCTTTCGGTTAACAATGAAATCCTGTGCGCCTTTTCCTCGACAGAGCCGCACCGGCGGAACCACAGCGGTTAGCTCAAGCCAAGCGCCCTTGCGGCACATAAAAGGTATTGCTTAGTGCTGCTTCCTTCCGGACCTGACACGGTTCACAAGCTTCTATTGCGCAAGACTCAGCCGTCAACACCACCTACCACAGGCAGACCCGACCCGGACAAAGCCTCAGAAAAGGCATCACCTCTGCTATAGCGGATTTGCAGATACAGGGAGCCGCTGCTTCCCCGGCTAGCACAGGACAAATATCATTATAATATGAAAAAATCAATATGTCAACCTATTTATCTCCTTATTCATCTAAATAAGGATTTATAAACTTAATAAATTTCCTGCCTACATTTGAGCGGGTAAACAAGTTATTCAGCCGCGGTCGTTGTTTCCGAGTCAGCAAAATTGGACATAGCAGCCATATTAACTTGGAAGTAATATGTCATATATCCGCCTGTTATATCATCATAGACCATAACGTTGCTTTCTATAACCCACTTACCGTCCTCTTTAACAAAATTAAATACAGTATCTGCCTCACGCCTTTGCAGATCCGGTTCACTCAGATGGTTATTGATTATCTCAATAATATTGATATTATCAATATTATCGGGACTGGCTTCACATTGATCAAAATAATCATTCAATACATCACCCATAAGAACGTTCATATCTACATTACTTATCTTTGCATTTACAGTTGCGTTGGAACCGTCAATTTCACACTCTCCAACCTCATACTCCAAATTATCTGCCATAGCTTGAAACAAAATTTCACTTTCCTCAGCGCCGGGTATATATATGTCATTAAAGTACTTAGTCTGGTCATTTGTCAGTGCATACATGGAATCAAAATCCATTGCTTTAAAGTCATCACAGAATGAGACAACATCTGTCTGCATCTGAGCCTTTTCTTCTTCGTGACATCCACTTAACGCAGTAAGTGCAGTAAAACATACAGTAACAGTTAAAACAGTTTTTATTTTCTTAAATAACTTCATTTTAATCCTCCGAATTGTTTATGCAAATAAATTATACCACAATAAACCGAAAATAAAAAGAACCTTTTTTAAGATATTGAGTAATATGGATTAGGGGAGAAAAAACCATATATAAGGAGGCATAATTATGAGTGTATTTGAACTTGACAAATGTAACGACTCAAACGGCAGCGTAGGCGGAGTTACAGGCAGCTCAAACGGTAACATTAAGCAAGAGTGTATTATAGCTCTTAAGGTGTATGATTCCTGTCGTCAGCAGGACTGCCTTGATTGTGATATTTTAGGACCTGCTCGTGCAGCACGCTGCACAACCTACTGCGGTCAGACTGTAGAAGAGGGCGAAATCATCGTTCCTCCAAGCAATGCGGCAGGTGTTACGATAGATAACTTAAAGCTTAAAAATGTTGTAATTGTTAGCAAAACACCCAATCCTTTCAGAAACGGTTA
Source organism: uncultured Clostridia bacterium (assembly GCA_944383875.1). Taxonomy (GTDB): domain Bacteria; phylum Bacillota; class Clostridia; order Lachnospirales; family CAG-274; genus CALWRD01. The sequence goes on from CALWRD010000053.1 coordinate 1,956, forward strand.
CTGGGATATTGATTTAAAGTATGTATTCAGTTATCATGTGATTTTCAGAGATGTATCAGCTAACGAACTTTGCACCGTAGCAGCAAGGAGCGTATTTAACAAAAAGGTTACTTTATTTGGATCCATCACTACCAACAGCCTTATTTCCACCGATCTCTTCAACTCAAACGGTTGCAGCACCGATATGGACGCCGATCCATTCATCCTCGTTGAGTCAAAGGCTGTTGCTCTTGCTGCTGAGCTTAGATACTGCGGTTGCGGCTGCGGCTGCGGCGATAATGACAATGCCGCTGTTGAAGTATGTGTGACCATCGGACTTTTCACCATTATCAAGCTGTTCAGACTTGTTAATCTGCTTGTTGAGTCCAGAGGTTTCTGTATTCCTGAGGAATGTGAAGATTTGTCAGCACTTAGCCCATGTGAGTTTTTTGACAACCTTGACTTCCCAATGGATATCTTTGCTCCACCTCAGAAAGCGGAATTTATTGCCGGAATAAGCTCTAATATTCCCGCTTCCACAAACAATTCTAGCAATAACGGCTGCGGATGCGGTTGCGGCTGTGGCAATAACAACTGTGGCTGCGGATGCAGATAAATCATCAATGTAATTTACCTCAAATAAAGGTATGCCTATTTGCTTCCAAATATTATTAAGTTAAAAAACAATTAATTTACAGAGGCAGGATATATAGGCATATCCTGCCTTTAATACATAAAAATCCGCTCATTGACTTAAATATTTTTATGATAAATTATATCAAGTCCTTTAAGCACAAGCTCCTCAACATAATTCATATGCCTATGGCAATGTTTTGAAATAACTTTGCCAAGCCCACCTGTCATTATTACCGTTGCCTCTCCCTTTTCAAACCCAAGTTCATCCTCTATTCGTTCCACACATCCGTCCAGCATTGCCGCAGTACCCAATATAATACCGCTGCGCATACTGTCAATTGTATTTTTACCCACAATATGTTTAGGTGGTTCCAGACTGATTGCCGGCAGCTGTGCACACACATTTGACAGGGCAGAAAGACTTATACTTATGCCCGGCATTATCATGCCGCCTATATAATTTTTGTTTCTGTCAATAACTTCCACAGTGGTTGACGTACCCATATCTATTATAATAATGGGCGGTTTATATTCGTTAAGAGCGGCAACAGCACCCGTTACCCTGTCAGCACCTACTGTTGCGGGATTATCCATAAGTATATTAATCCCCGTCTTGATGCCGGGACCAACCACCATAGGTTTTTTACCTGTCAATATTTCCACAGCCAATTTAATGGAATTAAGCGCCGGGGGTACCACGGAAGCGATTATGCTTCCCTCTATGGTATTTAAATCAACCTTGTAAAGCTCTAAAATAGTTTTTATGTTTATGGCATATTCATCCTCTGTTTTTGCCCTGTCAGTCACAATTCTTGCCATAAAGGATATTTTTCCTTTTTCTATACCTCCGATTACTATATGAGTGTTACCTATATCAACAGCCAACAGCATATATTTTACCTCCTATTTCGGCACAAAATAACGCAATATTTATTTTCACTAAAAAACAGAGGGACAGACAACAGATATTACCGCCCCTCTGATTTTATCATTGATATTTTCTTTTATAAACAAGCAAAGCTTTGCCTATTCCTAAGGTGAGCACTCCGGCACAAACAGCTTCCGGAATACCGTTTACAAATACAATGGTCATAATTGCCGCAAGCACATCTGTAACAGGTCGACCTATAGCCTCTGCATACATATCCGCAAAAAACACATATGCTCCACCCATTACCAACACTGTATTTATAAGCGAGGCA
>CALWRD010000054.1 GCA_944383875.1 uncultured Clostridia bacterium
TATACTCCTTATCTCAAGTTTTTTAACGTAATCATCCCAGAAGATATAAATCCCATAAAAAACAATCGCAGTAATATAATCAATCCATTGAGTTAACAGAGCCGAGAACATTTTTAATCTTAAACTCAACAAGCTCTTGAATCATATCTCTTGCAACTCCGAGATAACCTCTCGGATCAAATGCCTCAGGCTTTTCAGCAAATGACTTTCTGATACCCGCCGTCATTGCAAGCCTTATATCCGTATCCATATTAATCTTGCAAACTGCCATACCGGATGCCTTTCTGAGCATATCGATAGGGATACCGCTTGCCCCCTTAAGCTCACCGCCGTACTTATTGCAAAGCTCAATAACCGCAGGATCCACGCTTGACGCACCGTGCAGAACTATAGGATATTCCTTGAAACCTGCCTCATTCAGCTTTTTAGTGATAAGTTCAAGCCTGTCAAAGTCCAGCTTTGCCTCGCCCTTAAACTTGTATGCGCCGTGGCTTGTGCCTATGGCGATAGCAAGGGAGTCAACACCTGTCCTTGTAACAAAATCCACAGCCTGATCCGGATCTGTATAAGTAGCATTTGCAGCTGTTACATTTACCTCGTCTTCAACGCCTGCAAGCTTGCCAAGCTCCGCCTCAACCACAACGCCGTGGGCATGTGCATACTCGGCTACCTCTTTGGTCTTTGCTACATTTTCTTCATATTCAAAATGGGAACCGTCAAACATAACAGAAGTAAATCCGTTTTCCACGCAAAGCTTAACTGTTTCAAGATCTGGACCATGATCCAGATGCAGGGCAACATCAATACCCGTCTCATCAACAGCCGCCTTGACCATACCTAAAAGATACTTAGGTCCCGCATACTTAAGGGCGCTTCTTGATACCTGAAGAATGCAGGCAGAGTTCTGCGCTGCGGCTCCCCTGGTTACGCCCTGGATAATTTCCATATTGTTAATGTTAAAGGCACCTATTGCATACTTACCCTCATAAGCCTTTTTAAACATCTCCGTGCTTGTTACCAATGCCATATTATATTCCTCCTTTAATATAAATTTTATTAAATTTATTATACAGCATATTCGGGATTTTTACAAGAGAAGAAAAAGCAAAAATTGTTAGTACAAAAAAATTCATACAAAGCAAAAATTTTCTTTACATAAACCCTTGAAAAATGTAAAACAATATAGTATAATCAATCCAGAAAGAGAAAATTTCCTGGAATGTACGCGAACCCATTATTTTGAACCTACATTTTTCATAAGGGATTCTTATATGCAAAACATATGTCAGGCCTCAAGCTAATTCCCTTTGGGCAGAGGAAGGCAGATTGTCAGCTGCGGAAACCCACCTAGCCAGGCTAGGTGTCAATCTATGGGAACGGCATTTCGGGGTTTTCTTTTTTTATGCTTAAAAATAAACCCGCTTAATGAATAGCTTGATTTTTACCGCAAGCCGACATATGTTGAAGCTTGCTTTTTGTTTGCCACGGCAGCATTTGTCAAAAAAATAATCCCCTTCAGCATACATACCTTTTACAGTATATCAGCTTAAAGGGGATTATATAATTTTCGATATTTTTAAAGCGAAAAATTAAAGAGCAGCCTTAGCTGTTTCAGCAAGCTTGGTAAATGCGGCAGCGTCGTTTACGGCAAGTTCTGCAAGCATCTTTCTGTTGATGTTTACATTAGCGTTCTTAAGACCGTTCATAAATCTGCTGTATGAAAGACCGTTCATCCTTGCAGCTGCATTGATACGAACAATCCAAAGTCTTCTGTAAGCTCTCTTAGTCTGCTTTCTGCCTGCAAAGCTGTGAGCCATAGCCCTCATTACAGACTGCTTTGCAACTCTGTACTGCTTGCTTCTTGCACCCACAAAGCCCTTAGCCATCTTTAAAACTTTCTTATGCTTTTTACGTGCGTTTAATGCACCCTTAACTCTAGCCATTTCAACAAATCCTCCTGATCAATTAGATATATGGTAACTCTTTCTTCATTACCTTTACATTAGTTGCATCAACAATAGTAGACTGTCTGAGTGAACGAAGTCTCTTGCTGTTCTTCTTTGTAAGGATATGCTGCTTATTAGCCTTAGTCCTCTTAATCTTGCCTGTGCCTGTAACAGATACTCTCTTAGCCACGGCTTTTCTTGTCTTTAATTTAGGCATATCAATGTCCTCCTTGGAAATATAAGTTAATTAAGTAATAAAACCGCCGTCGGAAATCAAGACTTTGGCGCAAGGAACATAGCCATTGTCCTCGCCTCCATCTTAGGTTCCTTTTCGATAACACCGTATTCCGAAACCTGCTGAGCAAAGTCCTTCATAATATCTACGGCTGATTCGGTCCTCGCCAGCTCACGACCACGGAAACGAATACTGATTTTTACCTTGTTGCCCTCTTTAAGGAATTTTATAGCATTTTTAACCTTTACCTGCACGTCATGTGTGTCAATATTAGGTGACAAACGCAGTTCCTTAACCGAAACGGTTTTCTGCTTTTTACGTGCTTCTTTTTCCTTCTTAGCCTGGTCAAACTTGTACTTGCTGTAGTCCATAATTTTGCACACAGGCGGCTTTGCCTGAGGGGAAATCTTAACAAGATCGAGCTGCTTTTCCTCCGCAAGCTTCCTTGCCTCCTTGGAAGAAACAATACCTATCTGCTCGCCCGTATCGCTGATAAGACGCACTTCTTTATCCCTAATCTGTTCGTTGATCATTAAATCGGTAATAATTGACACCTCCAATAAAATAAACTATTGTTGCGACAGCAGCCCCGACAATAAAAAAAGCAGGGCAAAAAAGCTCTGCTGCCATACATAACCACAGGTAACGTGAATATGAAAATGGTTAACCTTAAAGCCTAGACCGTAAGGTGAGAAGTGAGCTTCTTCTTTACAACAAGTGAATTATAACATCTATTACCTTTCTTGTCAAGCAATTTTTTAAATAATATTGACTCCTTGGCAGGCAGACTTTAACCCACCCGAAAATCGGTATCCCGCCGCTGCTTATTCATTTGGGGATACCGATTGTCAGTGGTTAAAATTATGCCTTTTCTGCTTTAACAAGCTTATCAAAGCAATGAATAGCAACAAGAAGACCCAAAGCCATAAGTAAAACTGCAACTATCAGCTGAAGTCCGCCCACCATAAATACAAAGCTGCCTGCGCCTATGCTCTTAATGATGCCTATTACAGACTGGATAAGCGCCGTAAATGTAACTACAAGCATCATACACATAGGGAAGTAAAGTGTCCAGCCTGTTCTGCCCGTAGTACGAAGGAATACGGAAAGTGCAATAAGAACAAGTGAAGCAAGGAGCTGGTTTGCCGCACCGAAGAGAGGCCATACATTGTTGTAGCCGCCCAGAGTAAGCAGGAAACCGAAAAACAGAGTAATTACAGTAGCAAAGTGCTTGTTGCAAAGCACCTTTTGGATACCCTTCCAATCCTTAGGATCGGAGCTGTCGCCCATAAAAAGTTCCTGGAAGGACATTCTTCCGATACGTGCAACGGAATCAAGTGAAGTAAGGGCGAGAGCCGATACGCACATGGTCATAAAGCTGTTTGCAACGTATGCGGGGATATGGAGCTTTTCAAGGAAGGCTGCTATATTGATTGAGAATATCTGGAAAGGAGTTGCTCCCTCAGGAAGCTCCACACCTGTAGCTGATACCGCTATAACAAGGGCGATAACACCAAGGAGCGACTCAACCATCATTGCACCGTAACCTACAAAAAGCATATCCTTTTCATTGCTGATAGTCTTTGAAGATGTACCGGAGGATACAAGACTGTGGAAACCGGAAACGGCACCGCAGGCAATGGTAATAAACAGAGTTGGGAAGAGATACTGTCCGCTTGCATTTGTAAAGCCGTTAAAGGCATTTCCCTCAATGGTAGGATGTGCAACAACCAGACCCACAACCGCACCGATTATCATAAAAATAAGCAAAAATGAGCTAAGATAGTCACGGGGCTGCATAAGAAGCCACATAGGCATAACAGCCGCAAGGAACAGGTATACAAAGATAACACCGAGCCAAGCGTTTTTGCCCAGATAAATAGGAGCTGCCATACCTGCTGCCAGCATAGCAAACAGGAGCACAATACCTATAACAAATTCCAACTTCTGATTAGGCTTAAACTTTTTAATAAAGAGACCGAAAAGTATTGCCACTACGATAAAGAGCATAGAGATAGAGGCTGCCGCCGCATTAGGCGCATTTTTAACCACCTCTCCCGTAACGGCATCGGTGGTAAAGCCGTTAAATGTGGTTGCAACTATATCCGCAAAGGCTGCTATAACAAGCAGGGTAAAGAGCCATGCAAAAAGCAGGAAAAGCTTTTTACCTGTCTTGCCTATGTACTTTTCGATTATCATACCTATTGACTTACCGTCGTTTTTAACGGAAGCATAAAGTGCGCCAAAGTCCTGAACCGCACCGAAGAAAACGCCTCCGATCAATATCCAGAGCAAAACAGGCAGCCAGCCGAAAGCAGCTGCAAGGATAGGACCGGTTACAGGTCCCGCTCCGGCTATTGATGAAAATTGATGAGAAAATACTACCAGCTTGGGTGAAGGAACATAGTCCTCACCGTCCTCATGGGTGTAAGCGGGGGTCTTTGCCTTTGGGTCTATGCCCCACTTGTTTGCAAGCCATCTGCCGTAGAGCATATATGCGGCAAAAAGACAGACCATTGCAATAACTACAATTACCAAACTGTTCATAATAAGTTACCTCCTTTAAAATCCTTTTTATATATTATTTCATATCCGTTTAGTGAGAAAATTAGTGAGAAAAAACGGATACAAATTCAAAATGTTGATCCATTGCGTTACCTATAACGCCTATTACCTTCCCCATAGTAAATGCAGCAAGCACCGTTCCTATGCCAAGCCCCATTATATGGTGCAAAAAGGCGAAGGTCAAAAATGCCGTAACCGCAAGGCAGATAACATCAAAGGAAATTTTTATTTTTGAATAAGCTTTTCCGGTTATACCACACAGTTCACGAGGGAATAAATCCGTTGGGATAATGGGCATCTTGCAGCGGTTTGAAAGGGCTATGCCAATGCACAGTACAACATAGCTTATGCAGAAGTAAAGCACACGCATGGGCATAGTATATGGAAGTATGTCTATCCACATCTCATTTACATCTATCATAATGCCGAAAGCAAAGCCCACCGCAAAACTAAGCAGGTAAGCGGGAACAAACCGTTTACGAAGCAGCATCAGGCTAAGTATAAGCAGTCCTTGGAATATATAGGTCCATGTTCCCAGCGTAACCTTTGGCAAAACCTCCGAAAAGGCATAGGGCACGCTTGAAATAGCCGAAATGCCCGAACCGGAATACAGCATAAGCACTACACCGAAACTGTTAATAATCACCACCGTAAGAAGAGCAAGCTCACCCCTTAAAACGGTTTTTGTTTTTTCCATTTTGATTACCTCTTGTTGTTTTATCACTTACTGTTAAAAGCCCCGGCTCACTTATATCAATACCGTCGCTCAAAATATTTTTAATAACAGTCCTCAAAAGCATTTATTTCGATAAAAATGGCTTCACCTGTTATGAGTGAAGCCATTTGCGGCTTGGGGAGTTTATTTCTCCTCCAAATTATTGTTTTTCAACGCCCAGTGTAACCGTTTCGCCGTTAATATTCCATTCCTTGGCATAACCTGCGCAGCTGCCGCCTACAATATCCACAGCAAGGACATCATTTGCAATGCTTTCACCGTTGCGTGCAAAGATACCCTCGATAACTTCATTGCCCTGATGGTAGACCTTGATGCGGTCAAGAACCTCAAAACCTGCCTCCTTACGCATGGTTTGTATCTTGGAGATGATTTCTCTTACAAAGCCCTCCTCGATAAGCTCAGGGGTAAGGTTTGTGTCAAGCACAACGGAAGTAGTCTTGTAGGACTCGGATACAAAGCCCTCCAGCTGAGTGGTTTCGATAAGCAGATCCTCCTTTTCAAGTTCAACCTGCGTTCCCTCAACCTCAAAACGTATAGCACCTGTTTCGTTAAGCTCATTCATCAGCTTAACGCCGTCATTTGACTTAAGATACTCACTGATTGCGGGAATAAGCTTACCGTACTTTTTACCCAGTGTACGGAGCTGAGGCTTAAAGCTGTATCCCGTAAAGGATGAAATATCCTCCTTAAACTCAACGTTCTTAACATTCAGCTCGTCACGGATAATATCAAGATACATAGGCTCAAGGGTCTTATCAGCCTTGATATACATATTGCCGATAGGCTGGCGGTTTTTAATATTGGCAGTGTTACGTGCCGCACGACCTGCCACAACGGCAGAGAGCACAAGCTCCATATTGTATTCAAGGTTTGTATCTATAAGTGACTCATCCGCAACAGAGAAGTCACACAGATGCACCGACTTAGGCGCCGTATTATCCTGCTTGTATACAAGGTTCTGATACATATTTTCAGCCATAAAAGGTATAAATGGGGCTGAAAGCTTAGCCATTGTCGTAAGCACGGTATAAAGGGTCATATAAGCGTTGACCTTATCCTGTGGCATACCCTTGCCCCAGAAACGCTCACGGCTGCGGCGTACATACCAGTTTGAAAGGTCGTCAACAAAGTCCGTCATAGCCCTTGAGGACTCGGTAATCTTGTAGTTTTCAAGTCCGTTGTCCACATACTTGACAAGAGTATTAAGCCTTGACAAAATCCATCTGTCCATAGGCGGAAGCTTATCATACTCAATGGTATAATTACGTGGGTCAAAATTATCTATATTGGCATAGAGTACAAAGAAAGCGTAGGTGTTCCACAGGGTACCCATAAACTTACGCTGTGCCTCGTTTACAGCCTCTTCATAGAAGCGGTTTGGCAGCCATGGAGAGCTGTTGGTATAGAAATACCATCTTACGGCGTCCGCACCCTGCTTATCAAGGACCGACCAAGGGTCAACCACATTGCCAAGATGCTTTGACATCTTACGGCCGTCCTTATCCTGAACGTGTCCCAATACAATGACATTTTTATAAGGGCTCTTGTCGAAGATAAGAGTTGAAATTGCCATAAGGGTATAGAACCAGCCTCTTGTCTGATCAATAGCCTCGGAAATAAAGTCCGCAGGGAAGTTTTCATTGAAGATTTCCTTGTTTTCAAAAGGATAATGCCACTGTGCAAAAGGCATGGAACCTGAGTCGAACCAGCAGTCTATAACTTCCTTTACCCTGTGCATTTCACCGCCGCACTCAGGACACTTGATTGTAACCTCATCAATATATGGGCGATGCAGCTCAATATCATCCGGGCAGTTATCACTCATGGACTTAAGCTCTTCAACAGAACCTATAAGATGTCTGTGACCGCACTTACACTCCCAGATAGGAAGAGGAGTACCCCAGTAACGCTCACGGGAAAGACCCCAGTCAATAACATTTTCAAGGAAGTTTCCGAAACGGCCGTGCTTGATATTGTCAGGCATCCAGTTTACAGTTTCATTATTCTTCAACAGCCGGTCACGCACCTTGGTCATGGCAATAAACCATGTATCCCTTGCATAATAAAGAAGAGGTGTGTCACATCTCCAGCAGAAGGGGTAGCTGTGCTCAAAAGGAATGGCTGCAAAAAGCTTATTCTCCTTTTTAAGCTTTTCAATGATAAGCTTATCTCCGTCCTTAACGAACATACCCGCAAAGTCGTAAACCTCGCTTGTAAAATTACCCTGCTCATCAACAAGCTGGACGAAAGGAAGGTCAAACCTGCGGCCCACATTGGCGTCATCCTCACCAAAGGCAGGTGCAATGTGTACGATACCTGTACCGTCCGTAAGAGTTACGTAATTGTCCTCTACTATATAATATGCCTTTTTCTCAGGCTTAACGTAGTCAAAAAGAGGCTCGTACTCAGTACCCACAAGGTCGGCGCCCTTATAGGTTTCAACTATCTCATAGCCTTCCTTAAGTACATTTTCAAGGAGTGCCTTGGCAAGGATGAAGTATTCTCCGTCCTTTTGAGCCTTAACATAGTCCTCTGCGGCATTTACACAAAGCGCCACATTTGAAGGCAGCGTCCATGGGGTTGTGGTCCATGCAAGGATGTACTCATTGTCCTTACCCACTACCTTAAACTTGGCAATAACGGAAGTTTCCTTAACATCCTTATAGCCCTGTGCAACCTCGTGACTTGAAAGGGCTGTACCGCAGCGAGGGCAGTAAGGTACGATTTTGTGTCCCTTATAAAGAAGTCCCTTGTCCCAGATTTGTCTTAATGCCCACCAGACAGATTCAATGTAACTGTTGTGATAGGTTACGTAAGGATTGTCCATATCAGCCCAGAAGCCAACCCTGTCGCTCATATCACGCCAGAGGCTTTCATAGGTAAATACCGAGTCCTTGCACTTTTTGATAAAAGGCTCAATGCCGTATTTTTCAATCTGAGGCTTGCCGCTGATGCCCAGCTGCTTTTCAACCTCCAGCTCAACAGGCAGTCCGTGGGTATCCCAGCCCGCCTTACGCAGCACCTTATAGCCCTTCATAGTCTTATAACGGGGTATAAGGTCCTTGATTACTCTTGTAAGTATATGTCCTATATGAGGCTTTCCGTTAGCGGTTGGAGGACCGTCATAGAAAGTAAATACAGGGCAGTTTTCTCTTGCCTTGATGCTTTCGCCGAAGATGTCGTTTTCCTTCCAGAAAGAAAGGATTTCCTTTTCTCTTTCAACGAAGTTTAAATTTGTGCTTACCTTATCGTACACAACAAAACCTCCCATATCGTTTAATTAATTAAAAAAAGAAGCCATACATCCTCAACAGGACGCATGGCTTGCGTGGTACCACCTGAATTAGCAAGGGCAAAGCCCTCACTCTCTCATTACCCTTAACGTGGGGTAACCGTTATGACTTACTGAAAAGGGGAAAATTACCTCCGTTCAGCCATACCGCTGTAGGGTGATGTTCATCTGCGGCTATCTCTCGGGCTTCCACCGTCCCCGATTCGCTTTAAGTAACTGCCACGGACTACTGTCCCTGTCATAGCGTTTTTCTTTGCACTTTTTAATCTACATTATTATAACTACTTAGGTTTAATTTGTAAAGTAAAAATTTTAAAATTTTTCATTTTTTACAAACTATGCCCACCATATCTATTTATCCTGTGTTCATTTTTGCGGATTATTCGGCAGTATACAGAACACATGCACCCTCTTCGGGAATAAGCATATAATCATCACGACCGTCCCCGTTAAAATCAGCCGCAATATACTTGCCGCCTCCGGAGAGCAGACCGCCCCCGTCTATATTAAAGCCCTGAGAAGTAAGAATATAGCGTGCGGTTATGCCAAGGCTGTCCGTCAGGTAAATTTCCTTTACACCGTCGCCGTTAAGGTCCGCCGCATATATATTGCCCTCAAGGGAGTTTAGCTGCATATTGGTGCGCCAGATAAGCTCAAAGGTGGAATCCTTTGAATATACATATATATTGGTACCGTCGGAGGCGATATATTCATCACTGCCGTTGCCGTCAATATCCGCTATGGCAAGGCGGTCGATATAGTGTCCCAGATTATAGGTATTTTCCTTGGTAAGGACGCCGTCCGAGTAGCTGAACTCATCAAGGCTTTTGTCCCGTGAAAGTATCAGTCTGCCCTCCAGCTGCGTAACGGAAGTATATGTGCTGACCTCAAGGGGTATACGCTCCCCGGTAAAAGAACCTCTGTTGTCTGTAATGGCAAGGAAAACGGATTTTGCCGGTATCTCTTTTTCGGGATTAGCCGAATCATCATGTATTTCCTCGGCAGTATCAACCTCTGCCTCTTCACCCAGCAGGACAGCGCCGTAAT
>CALWRD010000055.1 GCA_944383875.1 uncultured Clostridia bacterium
TGGCTCATTCCCACTCCGTGACCGTAACCCTTGGTGGTTATGTATACCCTGTCCCCGTTGACCTTTACCTCAAAGGCTGCGGACCTTAAACCCAGCAGCTGCCTTATTTCCACGCCGCTGTATATTCTTCCTCCCGCCGCCGCCTCCTTCACATAACCTGCCTCTGTCCGTGACTGTATTTCAGGTATACCTCCCAGTATATCAGTCACTTCCCCGACGGAAAAGCTCACCGTCTGTGTGTTTTCCTCATCTTCCGGTGAGCTTACGCTGACCAGATAGGGCAGGGATTGTTCCCATACGTTGCTGCTTTCCTCCGTAGTGCCGCAGCTTGCAGCGCAGAAGGCGGCAAGGATGGGTTTGCCGTCATATACGGCTATTATGCCCTTGGTGGCGGATACGGCGGCGGATATTTTGTCGTAGTATGTGTCAAAGTCCTTTCCCCATCTGCTTTGCATGGTATCCACGGATATATATGCCTGTCCTATCTGTGAGTAGTCGTTGCCAGCCTCCATCGCCCTGAGGGCATAGGGTCTTGCGGCAACCGCCTGTGCCTTTAACGCCTCAAGGTTATAGGCAGCGGGCATTTCCGCAGCTACTACACCCACAAGATAACTTTCCAGCTCCTCCGGCTCTTTCTGAGTAAGTGTTGTTTTGTATGTTTCTCTGACTTTAAGCTCCGCATCTCCTACCGCAAGGGTACAGGCGGCTGTTTCTTCCGTTTTGTTTTGCCTGCATACCACCCCACCCATACAGCAGGTTACAAGCAGCAGTGCAACAGCCCCTTTAATCTTCATATGACCGCCTTTCTATCCTTGCCCCTATACCGCTTAATTTATTTTCTATGTGGAAATAGCCCCTGTCTATATGCTCAATTTCACCTATCTCCGTTTTGCCCTCAGCCGCAAGGGCGGATATTATAAGGGCAGCCCCCGCCCGCAGGTCTGTAGCCTTAACGGCAGTCCCGGTCAGCTCCCTTACGCCTTTTACTACGGCGCAGCGCCCCTCCACCTTGATGTCCGCACCCATTCTTGTCAGCTCCCCTGCGCACATAAAGCGGTTTTCAAACACTGTTTCATTGACTATGCCCGTTCCTCTGCCCGTTGCCATCAGCGCCATAAACTGTGCCTGCATATCCGTGGGAAAGCCCGGGTAAGGCATTGTTTTTATACAGGTGTTGACGGTTTTGCCCCTCTTTTCAAGGGTAATGGAGTTTTCTTCCTCATTAATTTGCGCCCCTGCCTCCCTCAACTTGTGTATAAGTGCGGTCATATGTGCCGTACACACATTGTTCAGCCGTATTTTGCCCCCTGTTGCCGCCGCTGCCAGCATAAAGGTGCCTGCCTCTATCCTGTCGGGGATAATACGGTGATGACAGCCGTGGAGGCTTTTTACGCCGTTTATCTTAATAAGGTCGCTGCCCGCACCCTCAATGTCAGCTCCCATTTTGTTCAGGAAGTCCGCAAGGTCAGCTATTTCCGGCTCGGCGGCACAGTTGCGTATCAGGGTGGTGCCCTCCGCAAGGGAGGCTGCAAGCATAATGTTTTCCGTTGCTCCCACAGAGGGAAAGTCAAGGTAAATTTCGCAGCCCTTAAGCTTTTCGCAGCGTATATGGATAATGCCGTGTTCGTTTTCACATACAGCCCCCAACGCCTCAAAGCCCTTTAAATGCAGGTCAACGGGTCTTAAGCCTATGGAACAGCCCCCGGGCAGGGCGATGTCGGCTCTGCCGAAACGTGACAGCATTGCTCCCGCAAGCAAAAATGAGGCACGTATTTTTTTAACCTCGTTATAGTCAAGGGTAAGGTTGTCTATGTCTTTGCCACGAACGCTTATGGTTTCACCCTCATAGCTTGTTTTACATCCCAGCTCCCTGATAAGCTCAAGCATGGTGGTTACGTCGTTAAGTGGCGGTACTCCTTCGATGATACATTCTCCATCCGTAAGTACGCAGGCTGCAAGTATGGGCAGAGCGGCGTTTTTTGAACCGCTTATATCTATAACTCCTTTGAGTGAATGGCTTTTTTCCACTATAAATTTTTCCATTTAACAATACCTCTCAGCATTTTTATTCACTGAGCTTATTATTGGCATTGTTTCTCGGTGATAAACAAGGTTTTTAATGTAAATGATATAAATTATATTAGGGTGTGGATAAAAAAAGAACCGCCGATTATTCTTCGGCGATTCTGAAAAAAGTTATAGGTTTTTTTGGTAAAAACCAACCCCAAAAGTTTTTTACAAAATTAAATGTTTTTGATCCCACAATGGGATCGGGGTTTCTACTTTTCTACGAGAAAAGTAGGCAAAAGCGCCGCTACTTTCGGAGCGCTCGTGCGATTTTTTCTGAAAGAAAAAGATCGCATCCCTTCGGGATTTGAATTTATTTCATAAATTCAAACTTGCACGACTTAGGGGCGGGAACACCGCCCCTAAGAACCCATATTTCATCGTTCAGGCATTTGCCTTAATTTTTTTAACGCCGCCTGTTTTATAGGCGGCTAAAAAATTACAGCAAATGCTTTTGTTGGAATTTTAAGTGGTTGTTATTGTTAGGTAGTTTTCCTTTGCCTGTATGTAGGATATTAAATTGTAAATTTGGTTGTTATTGTCAGGTAGTTCTCCTTTATCAATATGTATGATATTAAATTATAAGTTTTGCTGCTTTTTTGAGTTTAACTTTATTCAAAAAACTAACAACAATCCATTTCCTAACCATTTTATATAAATACTTAGACAAACGAAACTAACTTAACAGCAACATCTTTCCTAAAAAATAATATCTAAACTTTGGGTAAACTAAAGCAAGCTAACAAAAACATCTTCCTAAAGTTTCAACAATAGCATTTGCAAAGATTTTAGCTGCCTATAAAACAGGCAGCGTTAAGAAAATCAGCGCAAATACCCTAGGAGCAAAATTAGGGTTCTTAGGGGCGGCGTTCCCGCCCCTAAGCCACGCCCGCGCGTTGGAAAAGCGGCGCTTTTGCTACTTTTCTCGCAGAAAAGTAGGAATCCCTTTGTGGGATTAAGGGAAAAAGAAAACATATTTAAATTTGAATAAAAGAAAATTTTTTATCTGGTTTTTATTACAAAAACCTATGAATTTTTTTCAAGATGCATTTTAATTTTTTCAAAGGTTTCCTGACTTATGATATGTTCGATACGGCAGGCATCATTTTCGGCTGTATGCAGCTCCACGCCCAGCACCTCCGAAAGATAGCGTGTTATGGTCACGTGTCTGTCGTAAACGGAAGATGCCTTTTCCATACCCTTGTCCGTAAGGCAGATGTTGCCGTTTGCCTCAATGGTTATATATCCGTCGGTCTTTAATATACCCATTGCACGGCTTACACTTGGCTTGGAAAAGCCCAGTTCCGTAGCCACATCTATTGAGCGTACATATCCGAGCCTTTTTTTCAGTACCAGTATCGTTTCAAGATAATTTTCGCCGGATTCTTGTAATTTCATATTTGACAGCCCCTGTTCATAGTTATAAAATAAGAAAAGCCGAATTTAATAAATTTGCATAAATATCTGGCTTTTCACAAGCAATTTTTCTGATTATATCACAAATAAATTTAATTTTCAAGTCGGAAGGAGGACTTTTATGTCAACAGCCATAGTATTGCTTATTGTGGCAGTGATGATAATTTTGTCGGTAAGAAAGTATCTGAAAATGAGGAAAGAGGGCTGCAGCGGATGTGGCAGCTGCCCCTACAGCAAAGATTGCGGCAAGAAAAATAAGAAATAAAGTTCGAATTTTATCTTGCAATTCAAAAAAAAGTTTGGTATACTGTATGCGTAAAGAATTTATTGGAAAGAAAACAGGCTGAAGGGTATGAAGCCTGTTCTCCACACAGGTTGATTCTTTAGCACTGCGTAAAGGATTTGTTGGAAAGAAAACAGGCAAAGCAAATTGCGAGGAGGTATCGCCGTGGATGATATAAGGCTCAGAGTTTTGAATATGCTTAAGGCAAGGGGAATGACACTGGCGGCTGCGGAAAGCTGCACAGGCGGGCTTATTGCATCTGCCTTTGTGGATATGTCAGGTGCATCCGAGGTCTTTAAGGCAGGGCTTGTTACCTATATGGAAGAGATGAAGGTCAGGCTTCTGGGTGTTAAGTCCGAGACCCTTATCAATCACACCGCAGTCAGCCCGCAGACCGCAGAGGAAATGTGTGTGAACGTTTCAAAGCTTTGCGGTGCGGATATAGGAGTTTCTTCCACAGGTTACGCAGGTCCCGACGGCGGTACCGATACCGAGCCTGTGGGCACCGTATATATAGGCATATATATTTTCGGAAGTGCCCATATACGGCGTTTAAGCCTTCGGGGCAGAAGAAATGAAGTCAGGAATAAAGCAGTTGAGGAGGTTTTCAACTTCCTGTATGAGCTGCTTAACAAATAAAATTACGGAGGACAATTAAATGGCAGGAACAAAAAATACCGCTGCGGATAATATGGCAGACGGAAAGGAGCAAGCCCTTAAGGCTGCCCTTACTCAGATAGAAAAAAATTTTGGCAAGGGCGCAGTTATGAAGCTTGGGGCAAATGTAACGGACCATTCCGTGGAAACCGTGCCCACAGGTTCCCTTGCACTTGACATTGCTCTTGGTGTGGGCGGTGTGCCAAAGGGAAGGATAATTGAAATATATGGTCCGGAAAGCAGCGGAAAAACCACCGTTGCACTGCATATAGTGGCAGAGGTGCAAAAGCTTGGGGGTATAGCGGGCTTTGTGGATGCGGAGCATGCTCTTGACCCTGTTTATGCCAAAAATCTCGGAGTAAATATTGACGAGCTTTACGTATCCCAGCCCGATGACGGTGAGCAGGCGCTTGAAATTACGGAAACCATGGTGCGTTCCGGTGCTATTGACGTTATTATCGTGGATTCCGTTGCCGCACTTGTGCCAAAGGCTGAAATCGAGGGAGAAATGGGAGATACCCATGTGGGCTTGCAGGCAAGACTTATGAGTCAGGCACTGAGAAAGCTTACGGGTGTTACGGCAAAAAGCAAGTGTATAGTTATCTTTATCAATCAGCTGAGGGAAAAAATCGGTATAGCCTACGGCAATCCCGAAACCACCACAGGCGGTCGTGCACTTAAGTTTTATTCCAGCATACGTATTGAAATAAGAAAGAGTGATACTATTAAAAACGGTACCGAAATTGTGGGCAACAGGACTAAGGCAAAGGTTGTTAAAAACAAGGTTGCCCCTCCATTTAAGACAGCCGAGTTTGATATAATGTACGGTAAGGGCATAAGCCACGTGGGTGATGTTCTGGATCTGGCTGCCGACCTTGACATAGTGCAGAAGGGCGGCGCATGGTACAGCTATAACGGAGAAAGGCTGGGACAGGGCAGAGAGAATGCCAAAAAGTTCTTTGAGGAAAATCCCGATATCTGTATCGAGGTTGAAAATGCTGTAAGAAAGCACTATGACCTCCCTCTTATCCCCGGCGGTAAGGAGGAAAAGAAGGAGGAAAATGAGGCTAAGTCCGATGCTAAGGAAGATAATACTTCAATCTGATTTTGAGATGGTTTTAAAATAGTGATATAAAGTATACTTAATTGAAACAAATGAAAATAAATTTTGTATCTGCTAAAGCTTTCTTAACGCTATATCGAATTTCGAGAAATTCGACAGGCACGCTAAAAGCTTCTTAACGCAGATAAATTTATTTTTGAACTTTTCAATTAAGTATAGGTTTTGGTAAAACCTATAATAAAAACTTTTTCGTTGTTCTTTGCAGCAAAGAGTGGCAATTTTTCTTTTCTCTTAATCCCACAATGGGATTAAGGAAAAAGAGAAAAGCGGCTTTATACTGTAAAAACAGAAAAAAGTTTTTAACCTAGGCTTTATCAAAACCTAAGATAAGTAACGGAGTTGATTTTACCTTTTCGGTGTGCTATACTCATTTTAATGATTTTTAATGATTTATGGGCACGGGAGGTTTATTTATGTCTGATATAATTATTGCCGTGGACGCTATGGGCGGCGACAATGCACCTGAGCAGATAGTTAAGGGTGCGGTGGAGGCATCCAAAGAGATACCGTATAAGATTGCCCTTGTGGGCAAGGAAGGCGCTGTTAAAGCGGAGCTTGCCAAGTATAACTATGACAGCGGCCGCATACATACGATAAATGCCGATGAGGTTATTGAAACGGGAGAGGTTCCCACAGTTGCAATCCGTAAAAAGAAAAATTCATCTATGGTAATAGGGCTTAATATGGTTAAAAAGGGTGAGGCTGCAGCCTTTGTTTCGGCGGGCAATACCGGCGCCCTGCTTACGGGAGCCACCGTTATCATAGGCAGAATACCGGGGGTGGAGCGCCCTGCCCTGGGCACTATGATACCTACCGATAAGGGACCATCTCTTCTGATTGACGCAGGTGCAAATGTGGATGCAAAGCCCCAGTACCTTGTTCAGTTTGCCAAGATGGGCAGTGTTTATGTTGAAAACATCTTTGGAATCAAAAATCCAAAGGTGGGACTTATAAATATCGGCGTTGAAAGTGAAAAGGGAAACGCCCTTGTGAAGGAAACCTACGGCTTGCTTGAGCAGGAAGACGGGATTAACTTTGCAGGCAACCTTGAGGCAAGGGATATACCTAACGGTGATGTGGATGTAATGGTGGCTGACGCCTTTGTGGGCAATGTTGTGCTTAAGCTGATGGAGGGCTTTGGCAAGTCGATACTAAAGCTTATCAAGCGTGAGCTTATGTCAGGTTTTATGTCAAAGCTCGGAGCGGTGATGGCGGCAGGTGCCTTTAAGCGCATTAAGAAACATTTTGATTATTCCGATGTGGGCGGCGCTCCTTTCCTTGGGCTTAAAGCTCTTGTGGTAAAGGCTCACGGCAACAGCGATGCAAGGGCGGTTAAGGGCGCAATTAAGCAGTGCGTAAGTTTTATTGACGGTGATATTGTCAACAAAATTCAGGAAAAACTTTGATATATTTTCGGTTTAATTTTGTATGATTATAGGGCTTAAATATATTGACAAACCATATTTTATCTAGTATAGTAATAATGATCTTAATACAATCTATAGAAGGAGGCTATTTCAATGGAATTTGATAAGGTTAAAGAAATCGTTGCTGAGCAGATGGGTATCTCCGAGGATGATATAACAATGGAGTCCTCTTTTATTGATGACCTTGGCGCAGATTCACTTGATATTTTCCAGATTATTTCAGAGCTTGAAGCAGCTTTTGATATTGAGTTTGAAAATGAGGACGCTGAAAATATTAAGACTGTTGGCGACGCAGTAAAATATATTAAGGATAAAGCGTGATTTGTTCAGGCATTGTTTGCCGGAAACTTATGTAGAAAACAGGCTTCATAACCTTTAGCCTGTTTTCTTTTGAATAAATTCTTTACGCAGTGCTAAAGAATCAACTTATGTGGAAAAAAATTATTTTGCTTTGGTTTTCTTAACGCTATATCGAATTTTATAAAAATTCGACAGGCACGCTAAAAACCAATCCCTTATCAGGGAACGCAAAAATTTTTTTCTTGCAAATAAATTCTTTTTGCAGTACTAAAGAATCAACCTGTGTAGAAAACAGGTTTCATAACCTTTAGCCTGTTTTCTTTTGAATAAATTCTTTACGCAGTGCTGCGGCATATTCATATTTGCCGCAGTTTTTTGATTTTAGGGAATGTTTTGGCTTAAGTATTTTAATTATTTAGAATGTTTAAGCCGGTATGTTCCCATATGGGAGGTTTGTAATATTATGATGGAGGATGTTTTAAATTATAAGTTTAAGGATGAAAGTATTCTGCTTACGGCGCTTACTCATTCATCCTATGCAAATGAGTATAAGGCAGAGGGTGTGGTCTGCAACGAAAGGCTTGAGTTTCTGGGTGATGCGGTACTGGGCTTTGTGGTGGGCAGCTACCTTTTCAAAACCTTTCCGGAGCTGCCTGAGGGCAGGCTTACCAAGCTGAGGGCTAATGTGGTATGTGAGCAGATGCTTGCAAAAAAATCCCGGGCTTTGGGTGTGCAGAAGTACCTTCGCCTTGGAAAGGGCGAGGAATTGACCGGAGGCAGGGAGCGTATGTCCATTCTGGAGGATGCCTTTGAGTCAATCATAGGGGCTATCTACCTTGACGGTGGTATAGAAGAGGCTGAAAAGTTTATTTTGAGTCAGCTTAAGGATGACATATTTGCGGTCAAAAATTCCCACCACGTTCTGGATAATAAAACTTCTTTGCAGGAGGTGCTCCAGCGTTCCAGCCAGTCACCTATTGAGTATGTGGTGGTGGGGGAAAGCGGTCCCGCACATAATAAGCTTTTTAAGGTGGAGGTCAGACATTTAGGCAAAACCCTTGGCTGCGGCAGCGGCAGGAGTAAAAAAGAGGCTGAACAGCATGCTGCTCAGGCAGCCCTTGAGGCTTTGCAGGTGGAGTGCTGAATTTATAAAATATCGTTGATTTTATTCTGCCTATGGCGTATAACGTAAGTACAAAAAGGAGACAGGTATTGGTGTATCTGTCCCTTTTCGGCACACACTTCAAAGGTGGGTGGTCGGCAATTTTATATGTGGAGATTACTCCATGCTGCAAAAAGACCGTGTCCTATTTGCTCTCAGGGCGGTCTTTTTATGGGGACAGATGGTAAAAATTATACCTGTGTGTTTCTGATATTTATGCAAAAGATATTGAATTTTTTCCTAATCTATGCTATAATTTACACATTTAAAGTCATTATGTACTTTTTAGGAGGAAACCATGAGTACTAAATATAATTTTAAGGAAATTGAAAAGAAATGGCGTGAGAGATGGGAGCAGACTCCCGTTAATCCACATGACGGCGTTAAGCCAAAATATTATTGTTTGGATATGTTCCCTTATCCTTCGGGCAGTGGTCTGCATGTAGGTCACTGGAGGGGCTATGTGCTTTCTGATGTAGTAAGCCGTTACAAACTCCTTGAGGGCTATGAGATACTTCACCCAATGGGCTGGGATGCATTTGGTCTTCCCGGCGAAAACTATGCAATTAAGACGGGCACACATCCATCTGTTGCCACTAAAAACTCAATTGCAAATATGAAGCGTCAACTTAAGGAAATAAGCGCTATCTATGACTGGGACAGGGAGGTTAACACCACCGACCCTTCCTTTTACAAGTGGACCCAGTGGATATTTATTCAGATGTTTAAAAACGGACTTGCCTATGAGAAGGAAATGCCACTTAACTGGTGCCCTAATTGTAAGTGTG
>CALWRD010000056.1 GCA_944383875.1 uncultured Clostridia bacterium
GAAAAGTAGGCAAAAGCGCCGCTTTTCCGAGGCGGCGTGCGATTTTTTCTGAAAGAAAAAGATCGCATCCCTACGGGATTTGAATTTATTTCATAAATTCAAACTTGCACGGCTTAGGGGCGGGAACACCGCCCCTAAGAACCCGCATTTCATCGTTCAGGCATTTGCCTTAATTTTTTTTAACGCCGCCTGTTTTATAGGCGGCTAAAAAATTACAGCAAATGCTTTTGTTGGAATTTTAAGTGGTTGTTTTTGTCAGGTAGTTTTCCTTCATCGGTAGGTATAATATTAAATTATAAATTTTGTTATTATCGTCAGGTAGATTTCTTTCCTGCCGATTTATATAAACACTAAGGACAAACAAAACTATCTTAACAGTAACCATTTTTCTAAAAATAAAATCTAAACTTCAGGTAAACTAAAGCAAGCTAACAAAAACATCTTCCTAAAAGCCAAATAAAAGCATTTGCAAAGATTTTTAGCCGCCTATAAAACAGGCGGCGTTAAGAAAATCAGCGCAAATGCCCTAGGGGCAAAATAAGGGTTCTTAGGGGCGGCGTTCCCGCCCCTAAGTCGTGCTCCGCGCTCCGAAAGTAGCGGCGCTTTTGCTACTTTTCTCGTAGAAAAGTAGGGTCACCTTTTTTCAGAAATCCACAGCAAATATATTATAGGCAATATCCTTATCCCTTGCGGCATTTTTATAACTGCTTACGGTAAGGGCACCATCGGTACGGCTATAGCTTGCCTTATCCGGACTGTCTGCAAGCTCCCCTGCGAGGCTGCTGCTTTCCTCGCCAAGTCCGAGGGCGGTAAAGACAGCGGAAACCTCCTGAATATTGTTATCGCTCATCTCTTCGTCACCCTTAAGGCGGACATAGATAAACTCTGCCCTGACGGGCTTGCCATCGGTACAGTAAACTATAGTCTTAACAGGCATATCCTCGGAATAGGCGTCAACATCATCGTAGGTTACGGAAAACATAGAGCCGCCGTTAAAACTCATCAGAGAAAACTCCTCATTTTCGCTGACTATGGCATCGGTATCGCCGTCTCCCGCAATGTAATCCGTAGGGCAGATACCCCCTTCCTTAAGGGCGGCATATACATCCCCACAGCTTGTAAGCTCCTCCGCCTTAGGCTCAATCCACTCAAGCCACTCACCGTCATAGAGTACATAGAGGGCAGGCAAGGACCTTGACCTGTAGATTTGTACCTCTCTGCCGTTGCTGTGCTGGACAAACTCAACACTGTCCACAGTTTCAAAATCCCTGTTCAGCATATCTCTGACAGTATCGTTCATATCATACTCACTGTTCATAAGTACAGCCTCAACCTCATCAATAACCGCCTTTGCCTGTGGATTGACGGCTATCTTTCCGCTGTCCAGGCTGTCATCGTAATCGTAGGTACTGTCCACACTGCATCCGCAAAGGACTGATACAAGGAGGAGACCCGATAAAATAAGACCTTTAAACTTCATCACATAACACCTCCCTGCACAAATAGGGTATCAACAACATTAAAGGCAAACAGCAGGCAAAGTAAGATAAACACAGCCTTTATAATGCCGTTGTAAAACATACCCTCATTGCCCTTTTCGGTGTTTCGTCTGCTGACATAGTAGCCGATTAAGAAGACAATGACCGTCACTGCGGCATACACAGGCACACCCACGGTATACACATTTTTCACGATATAAGGAATGTAAATTCCAAACACGGCGGCGTACTTTATATTTGCGGCAACTTCAAGCCCATCAAGAAAGGTTCCTCCCAGCCAATCGCAGGGTGCAACAAGGAGTTCCGGTATAAGGGCAAGGAAAAACAGCATAATACTTGCGGCAAAGCGATTGTTCACCAGTTTATATACAAGGGTGGCAATGATATAAGCTCCGAAGAGAGCCACTATCAGAGCCCCTGTCCTGTAAATATATTCGGTGCTTATGCCAAGTAGGGCAAAATCCTTCATAAAAAATCCGAATTTATTTACAATAACCGCCGTCATCCCAAGCTGAACCACTGCAATGAACAGTATTACAAGGGCGCCGTAAAGAAGCCTGAACACATACAGCTCCCCTGCGGTATAGGGAAGGCTGTTCCAAAAATCATCGGTGCGCTTACGGCTTTGGCACAGAGCCAGAAGCACTACAGCAATAAGGTAAAAAGGTATAAAATTACTGTAAACACCCTCATAAATATACCAGGAGGCATCGCCGCCTATTACTGTCGCCTTCCATGTACCGCTTGTTACGCTTAATAAATCCGCAGCGGAGAGGAAAAAGCATGCCAGAAGGATAACAAACAGCCATGAGGACCGCTTAAACTCATCTCTTAAAACCATAACAACTCTCATTGTATCACCTGCCTAACCAGAAAATAATACGACGGGCTACGAAAAAGGCAATAACTCCAACAATAAGCATAGCCGCAAGGCTCATACCGGCACTCAATACATAATTAAGCTCCGAAAGCCAAATAACCTCAAAGGTGCAGAACACCGCACACACAGTTATGCAGGCAAGAGCAATCCATTGCGCCCAAGCAAAGCGGAATACCCTGCCCTTACGGGACATATCACCTCTGCCCGAAAGGAAAAGCGCCCACAGGGTGCATACCAGCGTTATGCCTGTCAATGCAAACGTATATATGTATTCCGACAAATAACCGTATCTTAAGGCGTTTACACTGACACCGCCAATCAGGCTGAACACATTATAATTATAGTAAACATAAAAGTATTCATACAGACCTGCAAGGCTGCCTGCCACGGCAAAAGTGCCCAGCACCCATATACAAACAGGCAGATAAACCTTACCCGTCATCTCCGCCAGAAGCATAAGAGCCGCCGCAAAGAAAAGCTTTTGCATAAGCGCCGTTATCTCGCCTAAGGGATACATTTCAATGGCGTAAACGGTTTCCTCCGTTACACCCAGTATGCTGTAGGTTTCGTTGCAGGCTGCCACCCTTTGATTAAACTCCATAACATTCCACATTTCAAGCAGCATAAATACTGCCGCAACAAGGACAAAGCAGGCTGCCTTCACCAGAAACTTACTCCTGCTTTTAACCGGCAGCACCGCGCAAAAATCAGCCGTAAGGGGGCTGCGTTCGTAAAAATAAAACATCATCAGCATTATTGAGACCGCAACCACCCATATACCGTTGCTGTCCGCAATTTTGTCTCTGGAATAATGAAAATCAGGATAATATAACTCCCGTTCCCCTTCGTCGGAGGAGCCCATATAAACCCCCAGCTGCCGAAAGTCAAAGTCCTCTACACTGCCCTTTTCCGCAGCATAGGCATTAACACTGTCTATTTCATTAAAAAGCTTAAGTGAATTGTTGACAATAATGCTTCCGGAAACAAACAGCATAATAAAGGTAATAATAAAATATCTCTTATATACCGAATTCATATCAGCACCCCCTTACTCCCTTGCCTTAGTGGTGTATATGAATATCTCTTCAAGGCTCATACCAACTTCCTCTATTA
>CALWRD010000057.1 GCA_944383875.1 uncultured Clostridia bacterium
CACAAGAAACAACTTTATACAAAGAAAAAAATGGAAATGCTGACAGAAGACAAAACAAAATCAACTAATGTAGTGGGACAGACAATGAAATTAAACACTCACGATGATGCTACCATATATGAAACCATGGTACGTCTTACCCGTGGACACGACGCACTTCTACTGCCATATATTGACTCAAAGGGAAATTTCGGCAAGCACTACTCCAGAGATATGGCATATGCTGCCTCCCGATATACCGAAGTAAAGCTTGATCCTATCTGCAACGAACTTTTTAAAAACATTGATAAGGATACGGTCGACTTTGTGGACAACTACGACGGCTCAATGAAAGAGCCTGTACTTTTCCCCACAAGCTTTCCAAACATACTGGTTTCCCCAAATCAGGGTATAGCCGTAAGTATGTCCAGCAATATATGCAGCTTTAACCTTAAAGAAATATGTAAGGCTACCATTGCATATATCAAAAACCCGGATTGTGACCTTAAAAAGTATTTGCTTGCACCCGATTTTTCAACAGGTGCGGAACTTATCTACGATCCTAAGGAAATAGAGCAGATATATGAAACGGGCACAGGCGGTTTCCGTATGAGGGCGAAATACCGCTATGACAAAAAAAATTCGCTTATTGAAATATATGAAATTCCTTACAGCACTACAATAGAAGCAATAATCGAAAGAATAATCAAAAACGTTAAGGAAAATAAACTTAAAGAAATTAATGATGTAAGAAACGAAACTGACTTAAGCGGTCTTAAAATAGCTATAGATATTAAAAGAAATGCCGATCCAGACAAGTTAATGGCAAAATTATATAAGCTTACACCACTTTCGGACAGATTTTCCTGCAATTTTAATATTCTGGTTGACGGAGCACCCGTAACACTGGGTGTTAAAGGTATACTTAATGAATGGCTGAAATTCCGCACCGAATGTGTAAAACGACAAACGGCATACGATCTTGACAAGAAATACGACAAGCACCATCTGCTTGCGGGACTTAAGATAATAATGTTGGATATCGACAAGGCAATAAAGATAATAAGGGATACAGAGGCTGAGGCTGATGTAATACCTAATCTTATGTTGGGTTTCGGAATTGATGAGGTACAAGCGGAATATATTGCCGAAATAAGACTCAGAAACCTTAATAAGGAATATCTCTTAAACAGAGTATCCGAAATGGAACAGCTTGAAGCTGAAATGGCACATCTTTCCGATATACTTAAAGATCCACAGCTGGTTAAAGAGATAATTATTGAGGATCTTAACGCTGTTGCAAAAAAGTACGGTGCCCCAAGGCGTACCGAAATCGTATTACAGGAAGAAATGCCTGATATAACGACAGACGATTTTATAGAAGACTATGGAATAAAACTCTTCCTTACAAAGGACAACTATTTTAAAAAAATAACTCTTGTATCACTTCGTTCTTCCGGAGAACAAAAGCTTAAGGATGAGGATAAAATTATACAGGAACTTGAAACAACAAATAAGGCGGATATACTGCTGTTTTCAAACAAGCAAAACGTATATAAGGTAAAAGCTTATGATTTACCAGAAACCAAAGCAAGCAATATGGGTGAGTACCTTAACAATCTGCTTGATTGCGAAGCTGACGAATCTATCGTATATATGACTGCAACCTATGATTACAGCGGATATATGCTATTTGCTTTTGAAAACGGTAAAGTTGCAAAGGTTGAGATGTCAAGCTATGCAACCAAGGTAAACCGTAAGAGGCTTATTAATGCCTATTCAAACAAGTCCCCTTTGGTTGCTGCTTATTTTACGGCGGAAGATACCGATATGGTGCTTATACGTGATACGGATAAGGCGTTGCTTTTTAATACCGAACTTATTTTACCAAAAGCAGCCAAAAACACCGTTGGAGTACAAGTCTTTACTCTTAAGAAAAAGAACAGCAAGCTCACACGTATGCTGCCTCGTAATGAATTTATGTCCGAGGAAGCCGAAAAACGCTACCGTACACAGCAAATACCTTCCGGAGGTCATTTTATAAGTGATGCGGACAAAACGGCAAACAATTTGCCCTCACAAATAAATTTATTTTAACCGGTGATAATTAATTATGAAATCCAGTAAATATATACTGATGCTGTTTATAGCTATATATATCAGTGCTTGCCTGCTCTCACCTTTTATGGATATAAACGGACTTGAAATCAGACGTTCTTATATATATGCCGCATTGGTGGTTCCATCATATCTTCTGCTTATTATAGGTGATTTTGTATTAAATAAAATCGCAGAGCTGAGAGGAGCTGAGAGCTGGCTTAATATATATGAACGTCCTTTACATGAAGAAAAGCGTATATACGGACTTGATGTAATACGCTTTTTTGCAATTATATTTGTCCCTTCAATTCACTTTATGGGGCTGACGGGCTTTTATTCAGCCAAGTTAAACGGTGCGGAGATGTTTTTTGCAACCTGTACACGATGGATATTTATCTGTTGTGTGCCTCTTTTCCTCACCATTACAGGCTATTTTAAGCACACCAAGGGTATTACCTTTTCTCACTACAAAAGTATATTTGCGGTACTTGCCACACATATATTTATCACGAGCATAAGGCTTGCGGTTGACTTCAAATATCACGGTATTGAGTTAACGAGAGAATATGTATTAGATAAATTGGTATACTTTGAGTATGGATGGTATGTAAAACTGTATATTGGAATTATGCTTTTAGTACCGTTTTTCAATCTGATATGGAGTTCACTTAAAACAAGGCTTAATAAGGAATTGCTTATATTAACACTTATACTCCTATGCTCTATGGGACCCCTTACCTATGGAATCATTCCCTCAAGCTGGGTAATAATATATGTGTTTATCTATTATTTTATCGGTGCATACCTTTACGAATATAAAGTATACATAAATAAATGGCTTAATCTGCTGTTGATTGCGGGACTGCTCCTGCTGACCGCTCTGGGCAACTTTACAAATACTATGGCTGACGGTTCTTTTAATTGGGATTTTGCAGCATACGGTTCAAATTCAGGCTACTCATCCCTGCCGGCTGTAATACTGACATTCCTGATTATGACCTTACTGATAGATGTAGATACCGGCATTAAACCTCTAAGGGGATTTTTCTACAGCTTTTCCGTAGTATCCCTTGAAATGTATATGTTAAGCCAAATGTTTGACGGAATAATATATCCAAAACTTAACTATAGCGAGTTTACAGACATTTTCCCTTATATGCCCGTTGTTGTAGGCAGTATAGTTATACTTTCCTACATATCGGCACAAATTAAAAGATTAATATTTTATGTTGTTATGCTGCCCTTTAAATTTGTACGCGGCAAAGAATAAATAAAACCCCTTTGGCAAGCTTTACAGCCCGCCTCAGGGGTTTATTCATTATTCATTATTCATTATTCATAATCACTTGAAACCAACTTACAGCGATGACAAATATAATCAACATTGTATTCGCCGTCATTATTTTTCCAGCCTTCGCCGCAGATAGGGCATTCATCTTTGTTTTTTCCATAGTATTTAAACATATGATAATAAACGGGTATACCTGTTTTTTCATTTAAAGCTTTTGCAATACGTCTTCCTTCAACATTCAGACTGCTGTTAGCTTTATTAAGCATATCGTAAGCATACCGTTCATCAAGCCCCTGTTTAAAAAGATCCGTCAAATCATTATATGCTCTTTGCCACTCTAATATATCGTAGTATTCTTCACGACTGTAATTCCTTGGCAGGGTATAAAGGGGTACACTGTTGCCGCAGTTTCCGCACAGTACAGGAGAAACGGTATCTTTCATATCGCCCTTTAAAATATAATACGAACTTTTTTCACATTCACAACTATCACCCACATTAAGATTTTTACCGACATTTTTCCAAACTATAGGTTCTCCGTATATTTCTTCAAGGGCATTTCTTGCATTTGTTACAATGGTATTTTCATTATCCCTGTTAAATGAAGTTGCCTCCGGTGCCACAACCCTAAGCAAAATTTCATCTTCATTGATATCGGTATACAGCCTGTGACGTCTTAATATTTGTCCGTTCAGCTCAAGTGCCATAGTATAATCCCTGAATTTTTTAAATACCTGCTCGTGGTTCCCTCTTTTTTGCATAGTTAATTCAAATGTAAACATAAAGATAACCCCCTAACATAAAATCCTACATATATTATAACCTCTGAACAATAAAATTTCAATAAAAAAAGCTGTAGACAATGCTACAGCAAATCGGGGCGACAAGATTTGAACTTGCGACCTCTTGAACCCCATTCAAGCGCGCTACCAAGCTACGCCACGCCCCGGTACTTGATATATGATACTACATAATAACGGGGTATGTCAAGAAAAAAATATAAAATTTTTGCTATTTTATTCTTTTGCCATATCCAGAGCCGCATTTATAGCTTGAATGATAATACCGCCGGTTACAGCGTTGTCCTCTGTCAGTCTGACCTCATCCGTTGACTGCAATGTTATAACCTGATCAGCTATATCCTCAAAACTCTGTTCAAACACCGGATAAAAAACTGCTTCGGTTTCGCCCATATTAAGCATCTCAACATTAAGAATGCTGTGTCTGTCAACCTCAACTTGAATACTTACCGGATTTGAGTGAAGGACTATTTGGGCGCTGTAAGTTCCCGGCGCATATGTAGGACTGCCTTTGCCGCCTAATAACATAGCCAGTATCACCACTGCAACCGCTGCAATAACAATAGCTGCTCCATATTTAATTATTGACTTAAGACGGAAAACAAATATTTTTGTACCCAATACAGTTTACTCCCTCCTATTATTTTTTACTGCGAATTAAGCAAAACGATGATATACATGCACTTAAGCCATCTCCCCTTTGCTTTACTTCACACAAGTTATATTTATAATATATTGGATTGTAAGGACTTTTATGCTATAATAAAATAAAAATCTATACATTGGGGGAATTTTGTTGAAACTGCGATATATCTTAGGTATGCCCGGCAGTGGCAAAAGCACATTATGTACAGATGAGATTGTAAAAGTGGCAGCCTCGGGCAGGCACGCATTATATATTGTTCCGGAGCAATTTTCACTTGAATCGGAACGACTGCTTACCTCAAAAAGTAAAAACAACGTATTGCTTGGCAGCGAAGTGCTCAGCTTTGTACATCTGGCTCATCGTTTGCTTTCGGAAACAGAGGGAGCCGCCGAGAAAATACTTGATGATAATTCCAAAGCGTTATTATTGCGAAAAATTACAAATGAGCTTGTTAAAAACGGTGAGCTTAAATTTTACGGTAAAAGTGCATCAAGACAGGGGTTCATTGACAGTATTTCCACACTTATCACGGAATTTATAAGATATTCTGTATCACCCGAAATTTTAGATGATAAGGCTGACAAACTGATAGACACTGACAGAGGCTTAGCTGATAAACTTCACGATATTTCACTTATATACAGCAATTTCAACAAAAACCTTAATGAACGATATATTGCAAAGGATGCCCTGCTTGACGTGCTCGCAGCACGTATACCTGTTTCACATATGTTTCGGGATACCGATATTTGGATTGACAGCTTTACTGACTTTACCGCGCAGGAATTTAAAGTCATTGAAGCCTTAATACAGGTCTGCGACAGCGTTACCATAGCTCTTACCATACATAGCTCCGCATTACAGTATTCCGAAGAATTAAATGCTTTTGATCCGTACTTTGAGGCAAAACGCAGTATCAAAACAATAAATGAGTTTGCCTCCTCAATAGGCATAAAGCCACAAATAATAACGCTCAGTGAAGATAAAAAACACCTTTCCTCTCCGGACCTATATTTTTTATCCGAAAAGTATTTTTCGGGCGCAAAGTATCATAATGGTTGCAACAACATAAAAATGTCTTCCGCTGCATCAGTTGAAGCAGAATTAAGCTATATGTGCGGAGAAATATTGTCTCTTGTAAGAAAAAACAACTACAGATATTCGGATATTGCGGTAATGATAAGCTCAGACAAATACTATATGCCCCTTAAAAGTATATTTGCACGCAATAAAATACCATATTTTACGGATATCAGACGAGACATACTCTCCCATCCGATGACCGAATTGGTAAAATCTATTTTCGCCGTCATTATTTCGAACAACTCGGTAAGAGAAGTCTTTCACCTCCTAAGAACAGGTTTTAACGATTTTGAAGTAGATGAAATCTCATATATCGAAAACTACTGCATTGCCTGCGGCATAAGGGGAAACAAATGGTTTGAGGAATGGACCTCAACCCTGTCCGGACGCTATACCGAAGAGGACCTGAACAATCTCAACGATATGCGCTCTTACATAGTTGAAATACTTTCCAAAATACGTTCTTTCAGCAGGTATAAAAAATATACGGTATCAGATATGTCAAAATTCGTATATGAACTTACAGAATACCTTGAAGTAGCCGATAAATTGAACAAGCTTATATCTGAAG
Organism: uncultured Clostridia bacterium; assembly: GCA_944383875.1. GTDB lineage: Bacteria > Bacillota > Clostridia > Lachnospirales > CAG-274 > CALWRD01. The sequence goes on from CALWRD010000057.1 coordinate 6,471, forward strand.
CCCAATCTGTCTCCGATGAAAATGCCGTGCGTCTCCACACACAAATCTGGGATATAATTTGGGGAATATTCAGCAGGATGTGTGAAATCATGGGTAATGATGAAATGACACCCGCTGAATTCTATAAATTAATCGACACAGGTATACAAAATATTACAATGGGTCTTATCCCTCCCACCTACGACAGTATAACCGTTGCCGAATTTAACCGAAGCCGACTGCCAAATATAAAAGCTTTGTTTATGCTTGGAGTAAATGAAGGTATCGTACCTCCGTATCATGATGATACAAACCTCCTTTCCGACAATGACAGGCTTATACTTGCCATGGAGGGCTGTGAACTCGGAGGTGACAATCTCAGGCTTATTAACAGGGACAGATACAATATATATTCCTATATAACAAAGCCTTCGGAAAAACTTTATCTTTCTTATAATGCAGACTTGGAAAGCGGAATACCCTCCTCTTTAATACATGACTTAAAATCAATATTCAATTTAACTGTGGAAGAAACAGGAAACAAAACAGAAAGTACCAACGGGATTTATTCACAAGAGCAGGCTTTTGAATTATTTATCAAATATCTCTCCGAACTTAGTTCCCCGGATGATACTCTTTCGCCGCTGTATGAATCCGTCTACAAACATCTTGTAAATAACGGCTATGGGGAAAGAATAGAGCATGTAAAAAACTGGCTTGTGTTTAATGATCCAACCATGGAACATATACCTGCCGAACTTGCGTCTGCTTTGTTCACCGATGATAAAAAGGAGATGATAAGCGGAATAACCTCCATTGAGGACTACTATAAATGCCCATATATGTATTTTTTAAAGCATGGTCTTAAAGCATATGACAGAAAAGAGTATGACCTTGATTTCAGTGATTACGGAAGCTTTTTGCACAATGTTCTTAAACTTTTTTCCGAAAAATTACTGGAAGATAATGTAAGCTGGGATAATATAGACGAGCAATATTTACTTGAAACCGTCACAGAAATAGTAAATTCTTCTGCCGCCGGCTATCGTTCCGACTTTTTCCGAGCCAACAAAACAAACGAATACATCAGCCACAGACTTGTGAACATTGCCGTAAGTACAATTAAAGCCTTTTCCGATAACCATAGCGGCTTTATTCCCTGCGGATATGAAATCAATTTTGGTAAGGGAACAAACCGACCTCTGATTTTTGACCTCGGCAAAAACAGCCGCCTTGTGCTCACCGGTTCAATAGACAGAGTTGACTCATTCAAAAACCCACAAACCGGCGAGACCTATATAAAAATAACCGATTACAAAACAAATTCCGGCAGCAATGATATTTTTTCAAGCGAAAAAATGCTGCTTGGCATACAGCTTCAGCTTCCCCTTTATATGGAAGCATATATGGCAGACAAAAAAGAAGTCAAGCCCGGAGGATTTTTCTACTTCAAAATAGATAATCCTATTCTCAGG
>CALWRD010000058.1 GCA_944383875.1 uncultured Clostridia bacterium
CGTGAAAGGGTTCAGGATGTGTACGATGCCTTTGAGGCAAATGGCATGGAAGTGGTTGAGACCCTGTACAAGGATGAATGGGTAAGCATTACCGGTAAGAGAAAGGCGGAGGCTTGATATGCCCAAATTTTTTGCGTACAAGGGACAGATAGATAAGGGCAGTTTTGTTATAGAGGGTGAGGACGCAAAACATATTTCCACAGTACTTCGCCTAACAGAGGGTGACGAAATAGTTATCTGTGACGGTGAAGGGACTGATTATTACTGCACACTTGCCGAAAGCAGCAAGCACAGGGTTGTGGCACGTATTGACCGCAGCTGTGCCAACAATTCGGAGCCGGAGGTAAGTATTACTTTGTATCAGGGACTTCCAAAAAGTGACAAAATGGAGCTGATTATACAAAAGTGTGTTGAAATCGGATTTGTAAGGATAGTACCCGTAAAGACCGACTTTGCCGTGGCTAAGCTGGAGGGCAAGGAGGACAAAAAGCGTGAAAGATGGCAGAAAATAGCGGAGTCCGCCGCAAAGCAGTGCGGTAGGGGTATAATTCCACTTGTGGACAGGGCTGTGACTTTCAGTGAGGCTGTACAGGACAGTAAAAACTGTGAGGGCAGGATAATACCCTATGAGAATGAGGAAAATTACAGCATAAAGAACTTTACCCGGGGATTTAAAGGAAAATCAATAGCTGTATTTATCGGTCCTGAGGGCGGTTTTTCACCGAAGGAGATAGAGCTTGCCATATCCGAAGGGATAAAGAGCGTTACGCTGGGCAGGCGGATTTTGCGTACCGAAACGGCAGGACTTGTTGCCGGTGCGGTTTTACTCTATGAGCTGGAGGATTAAGATGATTTATTTTGACAATGCTTCGACTACGGCAATAAGTGAGCCTGTGCTGGAGGCTGTATATGACGCACTGAAAAACAGCTATGCCAATCCATCATCCCTGCATAAAGCAGGATTTGAGGTTGAAAGGCTTGTGGATAAAGCAAGAAGACAGGTTGCCAAGGCTTTGAAGGTACAGCCTGATGATATATATTTTACCTCAGGAGGTACGGAGGCTAATAATACTGCTATACTGGGTATAAGGTCTGCCGCAAAGCAGGGCAGACATCTTATTACAACTGTTTTTGAACATCCTTCCGTTTTAGACTGCTTTCACAGGCTTGAGCAGGAGGGATGGGAAGTAACCTATCTGCCTGTGGACGAAAAGGGTTATGTTTCCGCTGATGACCTCAGGGCTGCAATGGGTGAGGATACCGCCCTTGTAAGCATTATGTGCGTAAATAATGAAGTGGGCACGGTTCAGGATATAGCTGCCCTTTCAAAGGCAGTCAAGGAAATAAATCCAAGATGTATTTTTCATACGGACTGCGTGCAGGCTTTCGGCAAACATCCAATACCATCAGCCCATGTGGATATGATAAGCGTAAGCGGACATAAGATACATGCTCCCAAGGGTGTAGGCGCACTGTATATCAGAAAAGGTGTCAGGATTGAGCAGCTGCATTACGGCGGAGGTCAGGAAAAGGGCTTCCGCCCCGGTACGGAAAACACCGCCTCCATAATCGGCTTCGGACTTGCGGCGGAACTTGCGGCGGCGTATATGGAAAAAAGCGGTGATGCCGTTTCACAGGTACGCAGTACTTTTTATAACGCACTTGCAAATCTTGAAGGTGTGCTTGTAAACGGTGATTTGGAAAAGGGAAGTCCATATATACTTAACTTAAGTTTTGAAAAAGTCAAGGGCGAAGTATTGCTGCATGCTCTGGAGGCGGTGGGAATTTACACGGCAACAGGTTCTGCCTGTTCCACAAAGCTTAAAAAGAAGAGGAAAATTGTGGATTTGCTCGTTGAGGGCAGAGGAGAAAACAATGTGCGTTTCAGTTTCAGCCCATACAATACAACGGGGGAAGCGCAGACTGCCGCCGAAGAGGTTATTAAGGCCGTAACAATGTTAAGGCGCTTTCAGCCGGGTTAAGGAGAAGTTATGAAACATGTATTACTGGTCAAGTACGGTGAAATCGCTACCCGTGGCAGCAACCGCTACTTGGTTGAAAACAGATTAATTAAAACCATTATAGACAGACTTGCGTATTTGCAGACCTACCGGGTATTCAAGGAACAGGGCAGGCTCCTTGTGGTAAACGAGGGCGGAGAGTTTGACTATGAGGAGGTCATACCACGTATTTCAACTACCCTTGGGGTGACGGCTTTGTGTCCTTGTGTTGAAACCGAGGATCAGAGCCTTGAAAATTTAAGGCAGATCGGACTTGCGGAGTTTAAAAAGCAGTATCCCCAAGGCAATATCAGCTTTAAGGTGGAAACAAAGCGTTCCGACAAACGCTATCCCCACACCAGTAATGAGGTGTCCGCAGATGTGGGGGGTTTCATCCTTAATAGTGACATTGAAGGTTTAAGGGTCGATGTACACAATCCACAGGCGGTTCTGCATATAGAGCTCAGGAACAATGCCTATGTTTACTGTAAGTTTATTAAAACCTTCGGCGGACTGCCCATGGGCACCTCAGGCAAGGCTGCTGTGCTTATGAGCGGTGGAATCGACAGTCCCGTTGCCGCTTTCAGGGTGGCAAAGAGGGGTGTTGAGGTGGAGGCGATTTATTTTGACTCACCTCCTTATACATCCGAAAGGGCAAAGCAAAAGGTAATCGACCTTGCGGAAAGGCTTGCCGTATTTACAGGAGGAGTTAAGCTTAATGTTGTGCCCTTTACCGAGGTGCAGCTTAAAATATACGAAAGCGTGCCCCGTGAAAAGATAACCATCTTTCTTAAGCGTGCCATGCTTAAGGCTGCCGAAAAAATCGCACTTGAAAACGGAGATCTTGCTCTGGTAACAGGTGACAGCATAGGTCAGGTGGCAAGTCAGACTATGGAGGCAATCAATGCCATAGACAGCGCCGCTCAAAATCTTCCTGTACTGCGCCCCCTCTGCGCTATGGATAAGCAGGAGATAGTGGACATTGCAAGGGAGATAGGCACCTTTGATATTTCCGTGCGCCCCTATGAGGACTGCTGTACCGTCTTTGTGGCTAAGCATCCGGAAACCAAGCCAAAGAAAAGCATAATTGAAAATATGGAAAGAAAAAGGCTTGAGGGACTTGATGAGCTGATAGATAAGGCAGTAAATAATATAGAAGTAATTGAATGCAAGGGATCCGATTGATAGATAGAGAGACAGCGGATACGGCATTATCAATTAAAAAATGGTATTGCAGATAAACATTGTCTGCAATACCATTTTTTTTAGATTAAATTATCAGAAATCAACTTCCGTACCGTAGTAAGTGCAGGTAAGGAGTTTTTCCATTTCCTCCGGAGTAATAGGACGTGGATTGGATGGTGTGCAGGCATCGCCTACGGCATTTACTGCAATTTCCTTAACCTTCTGCTTAAATTCATCTTCATTTACGCCAAATTCCTTAAGTGTCTTAGGAATGTTAAGTTTAACGTTGTATTCATCAATCTTTTTGCAAAGAGCTTCAACACATTCCGCATCGGTGCCCTCAATGCCTATGCTTCTTGCAATATCCGCATAACGGGCTTCGGCACACTTAGCATTGTATTTGATTACATATGGCAGATAAATAGCGTTTGCACAGCCGTGAGGAATGTGTCCCGTTGAGAATGCTGCGCCTGTTTTATGAGCCATTGAATGCACAATACCCAACAAAGCATTTGAGAATGCCTCACCTGCAAGGCACTGAGCATAGTGCATCTGTTCCCGTGCATCTTTATCTCCCTTGTAGGAATCGGGAAGATAATCAAATACCATATGTATTGCCTTAAGCGCAAGAGGATCGGTAAAAGGACTGTGCTCCGTGGATACATATGCCTCAATAGCGTGGGTAAGTGCGTCCATACCCGTGTGAGCTGTAAGCTTTGGAGGCATGGTGGATGCAAGCTCAGGGTCTACTATTGCAATATCCGGGGTTATGTTAAAGTCCGCAAGGGGATACTTGATTCCCTTTTCGTAGTCGGTGATTACTGAAAAGGCAGTTACCTCCGTAGCGGTACCGGATGTTGAGGATATAGCAATAAACCTTGCCTTTTTCCTAAGCTCAGGGAAGGAGAAAGGCTGAATGATTTCCTCAAATGTGGTGTCCGGATATTCGTAGAATACCCACATTGCCTTAGCGGCATCTATAGGAGATCCGCCGCCCATTGCAATTATAAGGTCGGGTTCAAATTCACGCATAGTCTCTGCGCCTTTCATGACCGTTTCAACGGAAGGATCCGGTTCAACATTTTCAATAAGCTTTGTTTCAATTCCGGCTTCATTAAGATAGGAAAGAGCCTTATCAACAAATCCGAATTTTTTCATAGAGCCGCCGCCCAGCACCAAAACGGCTTTTTTGCCTTTAACCGTCTTAAGTACGGACATAGCGTCCTTACCATAGTAAATGTCACGTGGCAGAGTAAATCTTTTCATAATAATAAGCCTCCTTGTTGTTAAGAACTTATGTATGTTATTTATTTAACATAAATATTATAGCATTAAGGATATTTAAAAACAATAGCTTTTTAAAAAGTTAATAAAAATTTACGTATATTACGTTTTTTTTGTAAATTATTTAATATTTAACTAAAAAAGAGGGGTTTAATTGACAAAAACTTAACATTTGAACGGAAATGTTTTAATTTTAAATGACTGTTGCTTATTGCTGTTATGATTTCTTACGGGAATGGATATTATTGTCATTTTTAACAAAAAAAATTACTTCATTGAACCGAAAATAACCGTCTGTACGTACAACTTGAAGAAAAAAATTTAAAAAAATTTGTTGAAATCCCTTTAAAAAGAGGATTTGGAGGTTTTATACATTTTTTTTAAATGTTACAATTAAATTAAAAAATCATATTGATTTTACTTTTACTTGTGATATAATATAAATGAAAGTCGTATAATTTTAACAAAAAAGCCATAGGCAGGTATTGTTAAATGGGCAAATTTTACGACACACATTTTTATAAAAAGGAGGAATATTATGAAAAAGAGTTCAAGAAGAACTTTGAGCCGTCTGCTTGCAGGCGTCATGCTGGTTACATCCATAGTAGGATCAACAGTTGTAAGCGGCGCTGAAGGCAATGTTTCTGCTAATGCAGACGTTACCACAAGCGGCGGTTCCACGGACATTACCACAAGTGGCAGTGGTCTTGGTACTCCTGAGGCAGGCAAGAGTTATTCTGCCGATTACACTGTTCTTGAGGTAAATTCCAAGCTTAACGGAATTACCGACGAAAGCGGTACGATTAAGATCGTATCTCCTAATGATGAGAGCTATGTGCATGATGCTTCTCACGGCGCCGCTCTTTTTGACGGTGATCAGATTCAGATTGCCGTAGCGGGTAATGCTACTGTTTCATTAACTCTCTGTGAGTACGGTAACGGTACTGAATTTACGGTTACCGACGAAGCAGGAAACACTGTAGGTACTTTTGCGGCAAAGGGTGAAACAGATGGTGAGGTTGCATCTATTGATTACATAGGTGAGGCTACCACACTGACTTTGACACTTTCCGCTACAGGTGAAGCATATCTTCATTCTGTAAAAGTTGATAACAAGGCGCTTCCTACAGGCGAGGCTGAAAGCTTTACATATTGGCTTGATGATGAGGCTGTTCCTGTAGAGGGTGTTGATGAAGAAACAGGTGCACCAACTACTATTATGACAGTTGAGCCGGGTGTACGTATGTTTGCTGACAGTAAGCTTGAGCTTATCGGCAACGGCGACACTAAGTTTACACCTGAAAGACCTGAGTTCCAGAATGTAGAGCTTAACGGCAGGACTGTTAACTTCTATAAGGCGGGATCAAGACATGCTACAGCTAACGATATTCCATCTATTCCTGTAGCAGGCACAGCTGAGGCAGGTACATCGGTATTATTCACTCCTGCAGCAGCAGGTACCGTAACTATCTACTACTACTCAAGTTCTTTCGTAAGAGTATGGGATTTTGATGCAACTACAGGCGAACGTTACGGCTATGTTGACGATGCTGACCTTGATGATCGTTTCTACGCATTCAAGGCAGAGCCGGGTCATACATATGTAATGTCCACAACAGGTAAGACTAACAACTGTGGTTATGCAGGTCTTGAATATATTGTAGATGAGCCTGTTACCACTCCTGTAAGCACCAACAACATCAGTGCTAACGAGGACAGCCTTCCAAGTCTTGAAATCTACTTAACAGATGCTTACCTTGGCGGCGATCCGGAGGCTGTTGTTACTACTTCAACTGAGTCTGTAAGCCTTACAAAGGGTCATACTTACGATATCACTACTAATGACGGTGGTGTGGGTGCTACCGTAAACGGCAGCAGCTCCTTCGTAGCAAGTGAAGAAGCGGTTGTATTTGACCTTGTTGATATTCCTGATCAGACTCTTACAGGTACTATCACAGGTACAGACGCAGGTACTGTTACAGGTATTACATTTACCAATATGGTAAACGGTACCGTTACTACAGGTACAGTAAATGCTGATATGACATATACGGCACAGATTAAGCCGGGTGATTACAACACAGCTGTTACTACCACAAACGGCGGTGTTACATATGACCGTGTAGCGGTTGTTCAGGACGCTGAAAATGTAAACGAGGTTTATGTTGAACTTCCACAGTCAACAGGTACATTCAGTCCTGATGCAATGGTTAACTTTATAACTGCAGGTACGGCTGCTTCAAGAGGCAATGACTTCACAGCTAAGTCTGATGCAGTGCTTACTATTCCTGTAAGCGGTGCTACAGTTATTAATGTAACTTCCTATTATCAGTCTGAGTTCACTATCAACGGTGCGGCAGGTACTGTAGCAGGTGGTTCAACATCTAACAGTACATCTCAGTACGATACTGTATCTTACACAACTGACGGTACAGAAACATCCGTTACCATTACCTTTGGTACTACATATAGCACAAACTACCTTACTTCTATCGAAGTAATGCCGGTAGTAGAGTTTAAGAGCGAAATCAGCGTTCCCGGTGACTATGACACATTAAAGGATGCTGTAACCGCTATTAAGTCTATGAACAGACCTGAAGGCGAAGAGGGTCGTGTAACTATCAATCTTACTGCTGACATCCAGGAGCAGATCGTGTTTGACGCTCCATACATTACCTTAAACGGTAACGGTCATGAAATCAGCTGGTACTATGGTGTAGGTACACTTTACTACTCAGTAGATCCAAGCACAGGTCTTTACAATGAAAGACTTTTCAGAGATAAGTACTCCTCAACAGAAGGCAACGGCAGCCTTTGGGGCGGTGTTGCTATCATCAGAGGTGACTACTTTACAGCAGTAGATACTGTCTTTAGAAATACTTACAACTACGAAGTAGTTGAAAAGGAAATTGAGGACTTTGCAGGTGCAACAGGTAACTTACCTGACAGAACAGCTCCTGATGTAGACGTAACAGCATATGCTGCTAAGGAAAGATCAAACGCTTTCTATATTGAGGCTAAGAATATTTCTGTTTATAACTGCCAGATCCTTTCTTCTCAGGATACTCTTGGTAGAAATGGTAGTGACAACAATGGCTACAGTGCATACTTCAAGGATTGTGTAATCGGTGGTAACACTGACTACATCTGCGGTGAGTTCTCAGCTATCTTCGATAACTGTGAGCTTCAGTGGAAGACATTTGCTCACGATCCTTCAAACAATTCAAAGGTTGGTTATATTACAGCTCCTAAAACATCACCTTACATCTTCAGAAATTGTACTATAACTACTGATGGTGTTGGCGATGCTGAAGATGTTTCCGGTCTTTACGGCAGAACATGGGGTGCTAATTCCAATGCTACATTTATTAATACTGAAACTAACGGTTTCATCTTGGATACAGGCTGGGGTCAGATGAGCGCAGGCGAAGCTGCAACAGCTAAGTTCCAAGAATACAACAACACAAGCAACGGCGAGCCTTTTGAAACAAAGAGCGACGTTGAGGGTCTTGTAAATGTTATTCTTACCGATGATCAGGCTGCAGATTATATTGGCGATGCAGGTCTTACAACAGCTTATGGCGAGGGCAATACATGGATTCCTTATATGTACAGCTATGAGGAAGTATTCAGAGGCACTTGGGGCGATGTTGACCAGAGCGGTGTGCTTACAGCAAACGATGCTGCAGCAGTACTCGCTTACTCTCTTGACGCTTCAATCGCAAATGACAGCAGATACAACTTTGCCGGTGCTGATGTAAGTGATGATAATATTATAACTGCAAATGATGCAGCTATGATCCTTCAGAAGGTTCTTGATGCAGGATTCCAGTTCCCTGCTGAACCTGTAACAGAAGCTCCTACAGAAACAACTACTATGGAAATTGAATCTGCAAATGAATACCTTCCTGAGGCAAAGGCTGAGAATGCTTTTGCAGGCACAATTGTTTACAACGGTAACTATGGAAGCATTGAGGCTTTCCAGAATATGAAGTACAATGTAATCCCTGAGACTGATGGTGTTGTAACTATCAATGGTCATACATACAGCGGATATGCAGCAAGTACAAGCAGCAATACAAATCTCCAGATTAATGGTGCAATTGATGAGACAGGTGCTCCTGTTTACAGAGCTTGCCGTATTGCATACGTTGTAACAGCTAATCAGGATACAAATGTAAGTGTTGATGTTAAGGTTAACAGCGGTAAGGCTGTTTACCTTACAACAGATGATGTTTCAAAGGACAACAGCTCCTTCACATCACTTGATATGTTGGAAAACTCAGGTGCAGACACTTGGACAACAGTTTCCGCTAACATTAAGGCGGGCGAAACATTATATATTTTAGGACAGGGTACAAACCTTCCTATCTATGGCATTTACTTTACAGATCCTGTTGCAGAGCCTACAAATACAGTTGACGTATTTATTGTAGGTGATTCTACAGGATGTGACTACGGTCCTAACGATGACGCTACTCTTTACTACAAGAGAGTAGGTTTTGGTACAGCTATGCCTGAGTACTTTACTGATGAGGTAAATGTTGTAAATCTTGCACTTTCAGGCAGAAGCTCAAAAAGCTTTACCACAGAAGCAAACTATCAGACACTTAAGGACAGCATTGGCGAGGGTGACTACCTTATTATTGCTTTCGGTCACAATGATGAGAAGGATGAAGATGCTTCAAGATACACCGATCCTATCGGTGATAAGGACACAGAGGGCTCATTCAAGAATTCTCTCTATGTAAACTATATTCAGGTTGCTCAGGCAGCAGGTGCTACACCTATCCTTTGCACACCTACAGTAAGACGTACCGACAGCGGTACATGGTCAGATGCTCAGCTCCATATCGACAACGGCGGCGACTACGCTCAGTGTGTAAGAGATCTTGGCGCAGAGCTTGGCTTGACAGTTATTGACAACACTCAGATGACTAAGGATCTTTACGATCAGCTTACTCCAAGTGAGAGCGTATATCTTCATTCTTGGTCAAACGAGGCTTCTACTTCCGTAGATAACACACACCTTAACAACTACGGCGCACACTATGTTGCTTATATGATGGCTGATGCTATTGCTAAGTCAACAAGCGGTCTTGCAGCTTATGTTAAGAGTGATATTGCAGCTCCTGCAAAGGACGCTTACCTTGTTGTAAACCCAGGTTATGTTGCTCCTACATCAGAGGATCTTATCGGTGAGGATCTTGAGAGTACACTTTGGACAACAGCTGATGGTTGGTACGGTACCGCTTTTGGTGACATCGGTGGTACAACCAAGCTTTACGGTCAGTCAATGCAGTTCAACCCTGAAACAGGTCAGGAAGAAATGATGACCGACTATACTAAGCTTGCCGTAGCTGACAACTCTGAATCAGGCGAGCCAAATTTCTTTATTACAGGTGAAGGCACAAACGCAAGAGTTAAGGTTGGCGAAATCCTCAGCACAGGTACTAAGAACAGCTATGGTAAGATAGCAGGTACTTCTGACGGTCTTGCTATGTACTATATGCCTACTTCTGATGTTAACTTTGAGCTTAGCGCTGATATTACTATTAACAGCTATGATTCAACCAGCAATCAAGTAGCTTTCGGTGCTATTGCTGCTGACAGTATTCTTGTAAATGAGAACAATAAGATTGCTATCCAGAACTGGGTATCAGCAGGTCCTCTTAAGTTCTCTACAACTACTCCTACTTACTGGAGCACATTTGCAAGACTTGACGGTACATTGACAGCCGGCACAGAGAAAGATATGACTGATATCCCTCAGGTTGGCGAAACTGTACATGTAAGCATTGTTAAGAAGGGTCAGAATTATACTGTAACTTTCGGTGATGATACATATACATTTGAAAATGTTGCTACATCCGGTTACGTATATGCAGGCTTCTATGCAGCCAGATGTGCAGACATCTCTGTATCCAACATTTCTTACAACAATGAAATTACCGAATAATTAATTGGCTATACGCTTTTGGGCACCGCTTCGGCGGTGCCCTTTTTTATATATCAATTTTTAGGCATAACTTTAGGAATAATAAAGAATAATATTTGCAAAAGCTGTAATTTAGTATTATAATTAAAATAAGGAGAGTTATAGCACGTGTGAAGATTTCGCACGATAGGATGATGTTTTTTGATATACTATAAAGGAGGTATTGTGAGTGGATTATAAGATACTTGTTGTAGATGATGAGGCAAGCATTGTTAATATTATTTCCTATAATTTAAAAAAGGAAGGCTACTCCGTTATTACGGCAGAGGATGGCGAACAGGGTTATGAGCTTGCCATGTCCCAGTCTCCGGATTTGATTCTGCTGGATATTATGATGCCAAAAATGGATGGCTATGAGGTATGCCGCAAAATAAGGGAGCGCAGCAATGTTCCGATTATTATGCTTACTGCCCGTGCTGATGAGGTGGATAAGGTGCTTGGACTTGAAATGGGGGCTGATGACTATGTTACGAAGCCCTTCGGCAGCCGTGAGCTGATGGCAAGGGTTAAGGCTAACCTTAGGCGTACAGCTGCTGCTCCGGTTGATAACGGCAGCGGCAATGTAGGAGTCTATGGGGATCTTACCATTGACTTTGACCGTTATGAGGTGCGCAAGAGGGGTGAGCTTATCAACCTTACTCTTAAGGAGTATGACCTCCTTAAGTTCCTTGCTACCCAGCAATCTCAGGTCTTTACAAGGGAAAAGCTCCTTGAAAAGGTTTGGGGTTATGAGTACTTTGGCGAACCAAGGGGCGTTGATGTTACCATCAGACGTCTCAGAGAAAAAATTGAGGACGATGCAAGCAAGCCTAGATATATTATGACAAAGAGAGGCGTAGGCTATTATTTTTCGGCATAATAGTTTAAAATTCAAACCAATGCTTAATCCTGAAATGCGATATTGCCTTAGGCAAAGCGCTCACATTTTCAGGGATTATCCTCCGGGATGCCCATTGGCTTGTATTTTCTTTAATTAAAAGAAAACGGTGATGAAATGGTTAGTATTCGTTGGAAGCTTGTTTTTATGTATCTTTCCCTTGTTTTTATAGTTATGCTTGTCAGCGGTACTTTTATTATTATCAGCATCAGCGGACAGGAAAATGAAAAGGCAAGGGATGAGCTGGAGCAGTATGCCGCCTATATTGAGGAGCAGGTTATAGATCAGTATGACGATCCTGCGGACTTTGGGCAAGGCATAACTTCACTTTTTATTACAAATCTGCCCGATCAGACTATGCGCAGCCATATACTTGACAGTGATGGAAACACTGTCGCAAGCTCCCTTACAACAGACAGCAATGATTTTTTGAGCTTTACAAACTCTGCCGTTATCTCTGCTCTTGCGGGAAATGACAGCTATATTTCCGGCAAACGTGAGGCTGACAGGAACGGTCAGGTAAAGGAATGGGTGAGCTATGCCCACAGCGTTAAGGATGCGGACGGCAATGTGGAATATGTTGTCTATGTTCAGATGGACGGAGAAGGTATAAGGCAGAGTCGTAATCAGGTAACGGGTACCATACTCATTTCCGCAATTATTGCGCTTATGCTTGCATGTGTGATTGGAATACTTTTTGCAAATACCATTACCGAGCCTATCAGCGTGCTTACCAAAAAAGCTAATTTGCTTGCAAAGGGAAAGTTGGAGCAGCATGCTACGGTTAAGAGTAATGATGAAATAGGTCAGCTTACACGCAGTTTTAACACAATGGCTCGAGAACTCAGGAAAAATGTGACAGAGGTGGAAAGTCAGAGGGATAAACTGGAAATAGTGCTGCATAATATGACAGACGGCGTACTTGCCTTTGATGAAAACGGTATACTCATTCATGCCAATAAGATTTGCTATGATATGCTTGAGATAGATGATGCGGTTATTTCCCTTGATTGGCTGCTTGAAAAGCTTTCTCTGGACAGAAACTATATCAGACCCGGCGGCAGAGAGGTAGTCGTAAGTGAAGACGGCAAATATATTTCCGTTGCGCTTGTGCCCTATTCCGCAGGTAATAAGCTTAACGGTGTAATCGTTGTGCTGCATGATATTACAAGGCATCGTCAGCTGGATGATATGCGCAAGGAATTCGTTGCTAACGTAAGTCACGAGATAGGCACTCCACTTACCACTATTAAGGGCTATGCCGAGCTGCTTCTGGATGGTGCCATTGATGACAAGTCTGTTGCCATGGACTTCCTTAAGGAAATTGATGTGGCAGCGGACAGAATGAAGCTGCTTCGGGATGATCTTCTTGATTTGTCCAGATTTGATACCAAGGTAAATAAGTTTGATATGCAGAGAATAGATCTGGTTGATCTTATAGACGGCTGTATGCGGCAAAATGTTATACTTGCTTCCAATAAAAATCAGACCATTACCTTTGACAGACCCGATGAGCCGATGTATATTATGGCTGACGCTGCAAGGGTAAATCAGGCTATTACAAATATTATTTCAAATTCGGTTAAATACAGTCCGGAAAATGCCACTATTAAAATCAGTATCAGCACTACCGACAAAAACTATCTTGTCAGCATTGCCGACAACGGTATAGGTATGCCTAAGGAAGCGCTGGACAGGATATTTGAACGCTTCTACCGTGTGGATAAAGCCAGAAGCCGCCAGATGGGCGGAAACGGCTTGGGACTTGCCATAGTTAAAGAAATTATGGATGCCCATCACGGCAGCATAAAAGTATACAGCGAAGAGGGGAAGGGCACCACCATGGTACTTGCCTTCCCTAAGTGCAATGATACTGACGAAGAAGTGTAACACAATTTTAATATTGTCTGAATGTCGCTTATTAAGCGGTTTTGGCGGATTATCTGAACTTTTTTACAGCTATTTACTAAAATGTAATGCTAATGTAATTGACTTGTAACATTATCGGTGTATAATATAAGTGTGTAGAGAATATGGTATGTTTACTGATTTTAGAAAGGAGTACTGCAATGAAAAAGTTATTAGCAGGTCTTATACTTGTTGTGAGCATAATAACTGCACAGAGCGTTTCTGTGTTGGCAGCTGCTCCGGTTGATAAGTTTGCTATCACAGGGGGCATTGATACGTCAAAGTCCGTTGAGATAACCTTCGATTCAACCAGGATAATTTCAGGTACTGCCGAAAAGGGTGCAGAGATTGATATTACCGTATACGAGCAGAAGGCAAATGCTGACGGCACCACATATTTGAGTGAGGTCAATACATACAGCCTTACAGTCGGTTCAACGGGTATCTTCAGCCAGAGCGTTGATCTTATCGAGGGCAAGAACTATATCGTTGTTGCTGCCGAAAAGGGTGATAAGCAGTCTCAGGCGTCTGCAACTATCAACAGAAAAGGTCATGCAATCAAGTCTGTGCTTTCACAGTATATTGCACTGCCCGGTCAAAAGAGCAGTTGGTAAGCATAAGTGCCACTGTTCCAAAAAGGTGAATTTATGAAAAGTATAGGTAAAAACTTCATAATTGCTTTTTTGATGATTTTGGCTATATATCAGACTGCGGAGTTATGGTTTGAAGATTTTTCAAGCCATAACTTTTTTTCGTTTGCGGATAAAAACTCCTCTGTTGAAGCGGGCACAGAGGTCAGCCATACATTGGAAAGAGTAATTATTAACCCTGGTGAAAATAAAATGCTCTGCCGTGCCAACGGAATATATAATACCGCTTTTAAGGAAAGCTCCGACGATATAATCAGCCGTGTGCTGCGCAGGGGGGAAGTGGTTTCTTCCGGTCTTGCCAATTGGAGGGAAATACTGCAAAACCGCTGCTTTGTCTATGAATACAGCTATTGCCTGAGCAATGAGGAAGCAGAGGCTGTTTTTGGCGTGGGAAATAACAATACCGGCGAAATCAAAAGCTATGATACGATTGTGCTTTCGGTAGACGGAGACAATGTGCGCCTTAGGTTTATTAACTCACAAACCCTTTGGTGTCTTGAAATTTTTGATGATGAGAGCAGTGTTGCCGAGAGTGTTACCGAGCTTTTAAATACGTTTTCAAGCGTTAATAAGGATATTTATTATATTTCAAGCGTTCAAAACGGTTTTGAGATTTTTAAGGGTAATATTTTTATACCCCGTTGGGATGGTCAAAGTGTAAGTTATTCTTATCTTACGCCACATATGCAGTATGCGGACGATGATAAGACGGATTTAGAAAGTGAGGTAAATCTTTTCTTTGAAAATCCTGCCGGAAAATGGAGCACCACCACAAACGACGTTATTAATTTCAGTGATGAAACCACCGTTATTAAGTATTATCCTAACGGTGTTCTGGAATATTCCAATTACAGTACGGGAACTCAGAGCAGCGATAATGATTTTTATACCAATTATATTGCCGCACAGGCTGTGCTTGATATGGACTTGGGTATAGAAAACGAGTTTTATTTAAGGGACTATAGCTTTGAAGGCAATGAATATACAATGTACTTTGGCTATAAGGCAAATGATTTACCTATTATAATGAGTGATGAGCTTAAGGAGCAGTCAGGTATGTCCGACTATATTGAAGTGACTTCCAGTTATGGAAGGGTGTCTCATTATAAGCGCTATTGTGTTGCCTACGGTCAGGAAAGTGAAAAAAGTCTGTTGGCGGACACGGATTTCCTCTCTGCCGTAGATGATGTTTACAATGAATTTGGGGATGATGATGAGCCTATGGTTGACAGGCTTTCCCTTGCCTATGTGGATACAGGCAGCGAAAATATGTCATTGTGGTGGCTTATTGATATTGACGGCACCAAATACATCAGACAGTCGGGAGGTGGAACCGGCTAATGGAATGGAAAAAGGCAAAAAATTATACCATCATCTTTCTTATTATATTAAACATTCTTTTCTTTGTACTTAATATAATTAAACGCAGTGAATACCGCCTCAGTGCGGCTGATATATCCGCTGCTTCTGATGTCATTGAAAAGAGGGGTATTGTGCTCAATTGTGAACTGCCGGCAAACTTTTCACCTATGGGTCAGCTTTATATGCGTGCTTTCGAGTATGATAACCTTGAGCTGCAAGAGATTTTTTTCGGTACTATCAGTGGAGTAAGACGAGTTGATGCCAATGATGATATAATATTTTCACGGGATGAAGATATCCTTACAGTTGCAAGCGATTCGGTGAGTTTCAACGGTATGCTTGAGGATATACCGGTGGATATGACGGCGGCGGGTGATGCTGTTCAGGTGTATGTGGATGCGCTGAATGACTACTTCGGAGATTATTCCATTAATATCGAAAACGAAACGGATGAGGGATACTACTTTGAATATATGCAAAGCTTTCAAAATCAGCCGGTATTCAGTAATTATTTGAAGGCAAGGATTGGTAAGGACGGCGCTATACAGCTTACCTTTAACTATCAGCAGCCAATTGAATACAAGGGTATACGTGAGGATATTATTTCGGCAGACGAAGCTGTTTATGCGGCTTCAAGGTTAATTGATGAGGACTTTGCCGCAGCATCGGTGGATGCGGTGGAAAAGGGCTACTTCCTTACCGAAAGACATGGCAACGGCGAGTTGGCTGCCGTGCCGCAGTATAAGATTTATGTAAATGGCGGCAGTGGTTCTTATTATGTTAACGCCTACAGCGGCGATGCCACTACCGACTGAAACTATGAGGTGTGATTATGTTTAAACGATTTACGGCTTTTTTGATGATGATTGTATTCTTATGCTCCCCTGTTTACGGCGGATACGTGGAGGATAACACGAAATCTCCCGCAGTTGCTTCAACAGGCGGAGAGTGGGCACTTATAGGTATGCTTGGTTCAGGCAGTGCAAATGAGTCTGTTAAGGCTGCTTATCTCAGCAATCTTAAAGCTAAACTTGATGAAACTGACGGTATTCTTTCCGCACGCAGGTATACAGAGTATTCAAGGGTGGTTATTGCGCTTAACCTGTTGGGTGAAACTGCAGATGATTTTATGGGCTATAATATTGTATCTCCTTTGCTTAACAGTGATAACGTAGGTAAGCAGGGTATCAACGGCATAATATTTGCGCTTATTGCCCTGACAGGGGGAAATTACGGCACCGCTGAATACAGGGATGAGCTCCTTAACATCGTGCTTAATGCCCAGAGTACCGAGGGATATTTTGAATATGGAGGTTCGTCTAATGCGGATGTTACTGCTATGGCACTTTGTGCTCTTGCGCCGTATTCGGATAGGCAGAAGGTAAAGTCTGCTATAGACCGGGCGGTTGATGCTTTGGGGGCTATGATAGATGACAACGGACTTATTCTTACCGATGGTGTTTACAGCTCCGAAACGGTCAGTCAGGTTATTATCGGATTGTC
The DNA here is from genome assembly GCA_944383875.1 of uncultured Clostridia bacterium. Lineage (GTDB taxonomy): Bacteria > Bacillota > Clostridia > Lachnospirales > CAG-274 > CALWRD01. Next base: position 16,768 of record CALWRD010000058.1, read on the forward strand.
TGCTGTGGGAGTGGATGCCGAAACTGACAGCCGTTTTGTAAGAAACGGTTCAGGGCTTGTTACAGCCCTTGGCAGTTTTTCGGTAGGTGGAGGATATGCTCATCTTGCAGGTGATAAGGTCAATCCCATGGCTTCGGAACAGGGACTTTGTGCCACAGCTGCTTACAATTTGTATAAAAAAGGCAGCCAACCTCTTTATTATCCCGAAAACTTTGAGGCATTCGAAGAAATTTTTCCGGTCTCCGTGCTGGACAGGCTTTTGGAAGTGATTTTGTATGAGAAATAAGATTATCTTTGTCTGTGCGGCAGCTGTTTTGTTAATTGCAGCATTCCTATTAGGTGGAACGGAGGAGACTGTCCGACCTGAAACAGAAACAACCTCCATTGCAACAACAACGGAACCGTCAACGGAATTTACTTCATCTGCCATTACTACACAGGCTTTGCTTATGAAAGAAAGTACTGAAAGCAGTTCCGTTGAACCCGCTACACTTACACAACCTTATACGGAAGCTGCACAGGAAACACAAACTTATGTTGAGCCTGTTACTGAGACTACAACCGCTGCCCTGGTCTATCTTTCCGTGGATTATAAAACCCTTATCGGCAAATATGACAAGGCTGATCAAAATATGGGTGTTGTCTATACAGGTACCCACACCTATTATAGCGGAGAAACCGCCTTTGATCTGCTTAGGAATGCTATGCAGGCAGCGGGGATACCTATGGAGTTTTCAAAAACACCTGTTTATGACTCTGTTTATATAGAAGGAATTGATAATGTCTACGAGTTTGACTTTGGTGAGATGAGTGGTTGGACATATAAGGTAAACGGTGTTTTCCCCGGTTATTCCTCAAGCGAGTATATTCTTTCTCCCGGTGATAGGGTAGAGTTTGTATATACATGTGATATGGGTAGGGATGTGGGCAATGAATATTCTGTTTCTGAGGGTAATTCATAAATAAACTTAATGAATAAATTTACTTTAAAAGGGTTAAATTATACTTGCAATTAACCGCAAACCCAAAAAACAGAAAAAAAATAAAAAAATTGTTGACAATGGGCTGTGGTTGTGTTATTATAATTAGGCGCTGTCAGGGAGAAGTTAAAAATCAACTGATGCGCATAGGAAAATTGCTTTTCCTAAAGTTCTGTACCTTGAAAACTGAATAACAAACACAACGATAACGAGGTAAAAAATTATTATCTTTAAAAGATATTAAGACATTTACTAAACCGTAGTGAATAACTACGAAAAACTAAAGTTTTTCCGTAAAGCATCACAGCTTAGGCTGTGACTGTCCGAAGGACAGCTTTTGCAGAAGCAAAAGTGCAGAGT